>JBLIBC010000059.1:0-11577 GCA_047632015.1 Glaciecola sp. | reverse complement strand
AACTGGCCATTCCTGGACCAGACCATTTGTTTGCTTGCCCTCCAAATTCTTTGATTATTTGATCTGTAAGTTTGGTGATTTTAAGTTGAACATCTTTTAGAGTTTCAGCGTCGGTTAGAATTTCAGTAAGAAGTACTTTGAACTCACCTTTCTTTTTTTGATCTTTTAAAAGTTTTTGTTGGCTTTCAATTATTAAACCACTATGCAAATGAATGACATGAGAGTAAATTACATCTATCTGTTTTGATCCATCTGACAAAACCTGTAAAAGCTCTTCCTTGTTTACTGTAGTGATTTTATATTCTTTAATTAGTGAGGCTCTATTTTTACAAAGCTGATTTATTTTCTCTTTGATGTTCTTGTAATCACTGTTCAAACTGTCAATTTCGTTTTTGTCTCTTTCATAAAAAATCCACTGTTTATCAGTTTTTACTATTGTAGTCTTTCCCTTATGAAATTCATCGAGCTCTTTTAAAACACCATTAACTTTTTTAATTATACCAAAACATGACTCAAAGTCGAGCTGAAGACTGTCCCTAATGTTGGAGAATTCTGGGTAAGGACTAGCTAAAGGAGTGGGACTGTTATCCATTAAGCCTGTCAAAATAAATTCTTGCGAAATGCTTGAATCCATGCTTTTAGTAAGACTTTTAAGGTGATTTGTTTGAAGTTGCAATTCTGAAAGAACAAAGTCTTTCAGATCAACTTTAGTTATCGTGTCTGTATTACTACTAACAGGATCTAGTTTTTGATTATCGTCACTGGTTTTGTGAAAAATAGCACAAGAATTTATTACGAACATACTTAGAATTACTGCGATAGATCTTTTCATGCTGTTTTAGTTATCTAACTAAAAGTAAACATTCTAACACAAAAATGAATAGCTGTTTCTCTAGGCTTAATTAATTTGATAATGTACATTGGGAATATAATCATTACGAAGCAAAAAGCCATGACCAAAAAAATAGAAAAGCTAATTTTAGAAGGTAAGTCGGGAAGGGATATTGTGGCTGATATCACTTATCCGTCTAGTATTAATGAGATGGCTAACAAACTACCTGTGGTTCTTTTTTGTCATGGTTTTAAGGGATTCAAAGACTGGGGACATTTTAATTTGATGGCCGAGGAGTTTGCTAATAAAGGATTTGTATTCTTAAAGTTTAACTTCTCACATAACGGAGGAACCATTGAAAACCCGATTGATTTCCCTGATTTAACAGCTTTTGGAGAAAATGACTTCATCAAAGAACTGGAAGACATGAATGTAGTATTGGATTCATTTTTCGATTTGTCATCGGTCATTTCAGGAAAGGATGCTTTTCAAAGTTTGGTTCCGAAATTAGACTTGAACAACATCAACATGATGGGGCACAGCAGAGGTGGAGGAGTGGCTACCATATTTTGCGCCAACGAAAATAGAATTAGTAAACTAGTTTTGTTAGCCGCAGTCAGTGATTTTGAGGCTAGACAGCCAAACGAACAAGTAATGAATCACTGGAAAGAACATGGTGCCATATACATTGAAAATGGAAGGACCAAGCAGAAAATGCCCATGTATTATACTTTTGTTGAAGTGTTCGAAAACAACATGGAGTTGCTAAATATAAAATCATCCTGTGAACGCTTACAGCAACCTACTCACGTAATTCAAGGTTTAAATGATGAAGTTGTGCCGCCGGAAGAGGCTGAAAGTCTTATAGGATGGCTAAATCAACCGTCGTCAATGTTCGTTGAAAATAGTGATCACGCTTTTGGTTCGAGACATCCTTATGAAGGAACTGGTTTTCCAGGTGAAACTGGCATTGTGATAAATTCAGCGATTCAATTTTTACTGAAGGATTAGGATAAAAAAAAGTCCAAAATGTTGAAAGTTAATTTCAATCAATTTGGACTTTTAATTTTAAGTGCTGACTGTACTATTCTAAGATTAGTTTTTCTACAGTTCCATTTGTTTTTACAAAGTAAACACCAGGACTAAAACTACTTAAATCAACATTGTGTGAGTTTGAGGTTATCAAGTCGGTTAAAACTGTTTTGCCACTTGCATCTGTAATTGTTAAAGTGCTGTTATTAGCAGTTTCAACAGTTATATATTTTCCAGCTGGATTAGGATAAATTATCGTTTTGCCTGCGCTAAGCTCCTTTGTGGAAAGTGCTAAACAAGAAATTTCACTGAATGCCTGAGCAAAAGTATAGGTGCCCCCACATGATGCGTCTGCGTCATTGTTTGCCGACCAAGTCATTAATCCACGTAATTCAGAATAAGAATTTGACAAGGTATAACTCCCTGGTTTTGATCCACATCCCATCAAGTAGTTTACAGCTGCTTTCATGTTGGCGCTGCTCACGTAACCGCCCCCTGCACCGGAACAAGCTGGTAGCGCAACTACCACTTTACTAGCTGGTATACCCGAATATGTTCCACTAACATTAGGAGCGCCGATACTAAAACCTTCGATGGCTGCTTCGGTCTGTGTGATTATAAAATCTACAGTACCATGATTATAAGTAGTTTGACTTCCAGGGTAGGCTAATGAATAATTACTTCCTGAGTTGTACAATTGAATCATTAATAAATCTAAGTCACTGCTCAGTTGTTCAATGAATGGTAAAAAGGCACCATTGCAATATCCCCAAGGGCTAATTCCTCCTGTAGTGTAAAGTACCTCCGGAGCAGTTGTTAAAATCATCTTTTTCCCATAGGTGCTTTGGTGCCAAGTCAATAATTCATTGATTCCATCGATTAAGTACTGCATGTAATTTGCAGGGTTAGCTAATGATCCACTTGGATTACACATGTATGCTTGACGTTCTAAATCAATGTCAATACCATCTACTCCATATGTTTGAATGAAGCTTTTTACTTTAGATACAAAAGTGTTTTTGTCGGTTACGTTGTTTAGTTTAAATGAACCATTTGCTCCTCCAATACTTACGATAACAGTTTTGCCTTCTGCCTGCACAGTCGCAATGTCTGAAATAACTTGGGCGTTGTTATACGGTGTAAATTCTAAATCCCCAACGACGTTGTTATCTTGAGATCCGTCCGTGTCAGCTTCAAGAAAGGAAAGCATTAATACATTATAACGGTCATCAATATCCTTTAATCTTAAGGCATCCCAGTTGTGCCAGTAACCGACTAAAACTTTTTCGGGAAGCTCAGCAGTAGCTGAAATGGTTAAACATACAAGTACTGATAGTGCCAGTACTTTTTTAGTTAAACGGTTGTTATTCATTGTAATAGGGTGTTTTAAAGTTCCCTTAAATATAATGAATTGCCATGGTTTTATCAATTGATAAGGACGACTAAAGGCTTAGTATTATGTTAAAATTAGAAATGTCCGTAATATGTCCTATCGAATTTCACCTAGTAAACACCCAATCGTTTTCAGATGACAAATTATCATTAAATTGATAACCGTTCACATCATAATTTTTTAACATTTCAGGATCAGTAATTTCATTTTGTATAATGAATCTTGACATTTGTCCTCGAGATTTTTTTGCGTAAACCATGATGGTTTTAAATTCACCATTTTTAAAATCTTTGAAAACAGGAGTGATGATTCTCGGTTTCAAGTATTTGCTTTTAGCAGCTTTAAAATACTCATTTGAAGCTAAATTAATGATGATGTCGTCTTTTGAGATACTATCATTTATATCATTGCAAATATCCTTGTTCCAAAACTCGTATAAGTTTTTGTTTTTTCCAACAGGAAGCCTTGTTCCCATTTCCAAACGATATGGCTGAATAAAATCAAGTGGTTTTAACAAACCGTACAAACCTGAAATGATCCGTAAATGATTGTTAGCAAAGCTTAATTCTTTTTGACTAAATGAATGAACATCAAGTCCCGCATATGCCTCACCATTAAATATAAAGGCAGCAGGCTTGCTTACTTTATTAGTTTGTTCTATTTCGAATTTTTGATATCTATCGTGGTTTAACGAGGCAAGCTCTAAGCTTAAGCTCATTAAGTTGCCAATATTTTTAACTGAAAGCTTTTTAAGTGTTTTTGCCAACCTCGTTGTTTTTTTCCAAAACAAGGGCTCTTGATATTCAAGTTCGGGAACTACACAGTCAAAATTCAATTTTTTAGCAGGCGAGAGTAGTACAGTTAAAGACATTAATAATGTGTTTGAGTATAATGGAGGCTATGTGCCGGCAGGCATAAATATAAAATCAGTGGAAGAGTCTACATCGTATAACATCCTGTAGGCTTTTGATTCTTTTTTGCAAAAGGGTTCGATGTAAGACACGATATCTTCATACCCTTTAAGTGTTAATTCACAAACAAAGTTTTGTTTATCGTTGCTGTGTATTCCGTAGTTTTCATCGGAAATAATTAAAGTTAAGCTGCAGTTTTGAGCTTCAACAAACTCTAATTCATTGACAACCAAAGCTTGTTTTTTTTGAATTACAGTTGATGTTAAACATTGCTTGAAAGCACCAGCTTCCTCTTTGTTGAAGTTAAACAACCGAATCATGTTGTCTCCATATTCATTTAAGTTGTCTACGAAATCGAGTTTCATTCTTATTCCTTTAATACCATGTCAATACACATTACAGCTCCAACTACTATTAACCTTAACGGATTTTCAGCTTCGACTTTTTCATCAATTGTCAGCATGTAGTTGTCTGCGGTTGTGAAAAGTTCTTTTGCAATACCGTCAAACTTTTTATTTACTCGAGCATATTCTTGGTCACCGTTAGTGAACTTAAAATCCCACCCTAACAATTTTCCTTTTAAGGTACATATCAATTTGTCTTCAGGAGTAAGTACATCAAATTTTCCTCCAATAGAGAAAAACTTTTGCTTAAATTTCCCAACTAATTTGTCATTTTCATCAAGTACCTCTACCGATGATACAAAGATTGACACACCTCTTTTAACACTTAGTATTTTTTCTCCAGTGGTGGTTTTAATTTCCACATTAAAAGGAGTCATTCGTTTGTACTTTGTAAAACGTAACATCTTTGTGAAAAAACCTAGTTTCTCTTCTCTGCAATTCATGATGATTTCTTGGCTTTCAGGGTCAAGAATGTCATAATTATTTGCTGCTTTGAACATTCCTACGTGTTCTTTTATGAAATATTGATTTCTTTTTAAAATGCTGTTCATTCTAATTGATTTTGATAGTGACTTAAGTCGTGATACTAAACTAGTTTAATTAAAATAAAATCACTCTGAATTGGTTGGAATTATACTCAATTATTTACTGTCCAGTGTTTGTCTTGATTATAAGGAGATAGTCTTTGAATAATTAATTGATATTTGATTTATTAACCATAATTAACCTCAGACCTATGAAAAAAATAATTGCCCTCACAATGACTTTGGTTTTAGTAATCCAAGTCCACGCTCAAAAAACTATTGGAATCCATTTGTTAGATTACACAAATGATGAAACTTTAATGAAGCTCGCCAACGATTTAGAAGGGTTGCAAAAGAAAGGCGTAAACACTTTGTTTTTGGAAGTTGATTATCATTTCGATTTTAAATCGCACCCTGAGCTTACGTCAAAAGACAAATTCATTACCAAACAAATGGCAAAAAAGTTTGCTAAAATGTGTAAAAGTTACGGAATGAAAATCATCCCTCAATTCCAATGTTTAGGGCATCAGTCTTGGGCAGGAAACACGTGGGAGCTTTTAACAGTGTATCCAGAATTGGATTTAACACCTGGTGCTTTTATTGGTAATGAAGGTCTTTATTGTAGGGAATGGGATGTGATGAATCCAAAGGTAAATGAAATCATTTTCCCAATGATAGATGAAATTTTAGAAGCATTTGACGCTGACGGTTTACACATGGGATTAGACGAAGTGTTTTTACTGGGCACCAAAGAGTCTCCAAGTACAAAGGGCATGGATCCTGCTTTTTTATATGGTAAAGTAATACGTGAGTTCCATGATTATTTTACAAAAAAGCAAAAAAAACAATTATACATGTGGGGAGATCGGTTGATTGATGGAGGTGAATTTGGATATGGGAAATGGGAAGCCTCTTTAAATGGTACACACAAAGCTGTAGACAGCATACCAAAAGACATTGTTATTTGCGATTGGCATTACCGTACTCAAAAAGAATATCTGTCAGTAGACATGTTCATAGAAAAGGGCTTTAAAGTAATTCCTTGCTCATGGAAGGACGAGAAAGCTGCTGGTGATTTGATCAGGTATTCTTATGCAAAGCAGGACAGCATGATGTTAGGTCACTTATACACTTTGTGGGGTGCAATCAAGCCTGAAGAGCTATTGAGTTTTGGTTCCTTAAACAGTGGAATGGAAATTATAAAAGGTGAAAAATACCATGAGGTATTTATTTTTCAAGGGGGCGTTTCGGACGAAGGTGAATTAATGGTTAAAATGAAAGCTTCAAATCCTAAAGTTGAAATAATGTACACGACTGACGGTTCTGAACCTAATGCTTCATCATCGCTTTATTCTGGACCTTTTCCATATTTAACTGGTCAAGTTGTTAAAGCTGTTCCTGCAGTCCAAGGAGTAGTGGTGGGAGTATCGAGTGAGGCTGAATACAGTATTCACAAAGCAATAGGTAAAAAAGTAACTTTACTAACTACACCAAGTACTGATTATGCCGCCGAATTCAAAGAGAAATTACTTGTAAACGGGGTAGAGTTTACTGCTAACTACAGTGATGGGGAGTGGTTAGGGTTTGATAAAGTGGATTGTAATTTCGAACTGGATATGGAAAAGAGGCAAATGATTAATTCGATTAGCATGAACTTCCATAACAAAGTCAATGATTGGGTTCATCACCCGCTGGAAGTGATTGTAATGGGGTCAAGTGATGGGGTGAATTATACTGAGGTAGGGAAAGTTTTAAAACGCAAAACAGGTAGAACAATCGTAAACTTTAAAATTCCAATTAAAAAAGAATTACGCTACTTGAAAGTACTTGCAAAAAACAAAGTCATCCCTGAAGGTTTTAATGGCGCTGGAAATAAAGCTTGGATATTCATAGATGAAGTGGTGGTCGATTAGCCTCCTGACTCATAATATGTGTTTAATTAAATTTATAATAGGAAGATTTCCTTATAAATCAACATGCTTAATTTTTAACTAAAGCATCTATTTTATTAGTTAACTTAATTACTTTTGCTCTCAAATTGAATGCAATCATTAGTTATGAAAAATAGAGTGTTTTTTTATGTTATGCTATTTTCTAGCTTTATTGCTGTAGGACAAATAGATTTCAATAATTACAAACCTCTTGTAAGCTCAGGTGTTATCCCAAACGATTTTTTGTACGCTTTTAAGTACGATGCTACTGAGAATTTAGCTCGATTGGAAAAAGAGAATAGAAGGGTGTTTAAAGCTCGTCAACGATTTATATTGGCTGGTCACGATGTAATTAGTGAGACCATGCGGAGTGGGACAGTTTTGTTTGGAGATGAAGTGTCCATTTATTTAAATAAAGTACTCAACTTTGTTATAAAAGACAAACCACATTTAAAGGGTAAGGTTAGAATTTACGCTAGTAAAAGTGGGTATACAAATGCCTACTGTACATCACAAGGTATTATTTTAATTAATATGGGTTTCCTTGCTAAAGTGCAAAGTGAAGCGGAACTTGGGTTTGTTTTGACTCATGAAATAGGACATTTTGAAGAGCAACACGCTTTGAATAACGTTATAGAAACAGTTAAGTTAAATAGAAAAATGGGGAAATACAGGAAAGTCCGACCTGAAGAAAGGCTAGAAAAACTGTATGAAAGAAGTAAAAGCAATGAGTTAGAATGTGATTCTTTAGCAGCTGAATGGATATTAGAGAGTGAGTTTAATTTGCAAGGAGGGATTGGGGTGCTAGATATTTTGCTAAGGTCAGAGATCCCTTTTTTAAACACAGAATTTGACATGAACTTTTTTGATGAATGTGGATTCGATCTTCCTTCGTTTATGTTTCTTAAAGAGACAAAAGAAATTGATCCTGATGAGGAGAAGTATGATAAGTATTCAACTCACCCCAACGTAAGAACTAGAAAAACGGCGTTTAAAAGAATTACAAAAAAAGGAAATGGAAAAAGCGAAAAATTCCTTGTTTCAGAAAAAGAGTTTAAAAGGGTACAAAAAATTGCAAGATTTGAAGTAGTAAATGCTAGGCTGCTAGAAAGAGAGTATGGTGATGCAATATACACAGCAGCCTGTATGTTAAATGATTACCCAAACAACAAATTCTTGAAAAGATCGATTGGGTTGGCATTATACGGACTAGCAAAGTATGCGACCATCAATGATTTGCATAAAGCTGCTAGATCAGCAAATAAAATTCAAGGCGAATCCCAACAAGTACATTTTTTACTGCGAAATTTAACGAAATCGCAGATTAACGTTTTGGCATTAAACTATTTACAATATTTAAGAGCTAATGATAGTAGTCCTGTGTTAGAAGAAATGGTAAAGAATTTGGTAACAGACTTGGTATGTTTCCATGATTTAAAGAAGGAGGATATTGATGCTGCTGAAGCTTTTAATTTTACTTCAGATGAAGTCGAATTCGCCTCAGTAACTGAAAGTAGAGAGCAAATGTTAGCAAGAAGAAAATTAATTAAAAAGTACAGAAGTTTTCATCTGCTCTACTTAAAAGATGAATTTGCTACTCAAGCTTATGCTAAATATTATGATGCAGCTGTTGAAAAGAATACAGAGCTTGAAAGTTTAGATGATTTGAGGGAAAAAGATTATGATAAACTAAAAAGAAAAAAATACAAATCCGTTTTGAAAAATGGACTAGGAATAAAGAAAACCATTTATTTCATTGAGCCAATATTTGAACTTGTAAAGGATAAATACAAATCCATTAAAAATTACAAAAAGGGAATAGAAGCCAGAGTAACCTTTGAAGCTAAGTTAAAGAGCTATTTGTCCCAAGAAATGAGTGGGGATTTTAAGTTTTTATCTGTAAATGAATTAGACAAAAATGACATCGACCAGTTTAATATTTTACAAAAATTGAAGAATTGGGAAAATGAAAAATTGAGTCACACAGCAAATGAGGTTGTACCGCTTTCTTCTGTAGATCTTGCGAGTCAAATCTCTAAGGACATGAATTACGTGTGCGGTATAGGTGCTTTTCGAGGAATTGGTTGGTATATATTTTATGTTGCAAACCTAGAAACAGGAAAAACATTGTATTCTCATAGGGTATCGGATAAAATTAGTTCAAACGAAATTTGGACCTATTTAAAAAAGGATTTACAAACAATCATCAAATAACCACTTAAACAAAAAAAATGAAATTAATTACAAGAGGATTTTTAATCATGATGTTCCTGTTTTGTACAGGAGTACAATTGCAAGCTCAAAAAATAGATTGGGGAACTGAACAAGTTTCTAAAAGCAAGTACTATTTGCCACATATTATTGGTGAAGACGAGGAGGCAGTTTACTCTTACAGTTATGAGAGGAATACTTTAATCGTGGAAAAGTTTTCAAAGGATAAATTTAAAAGAGTGTATAAAACTCAATTTATAAAACCAAAAATTAACAAAAGGAGGATTGTAATTGAGTCGCTCATATTGATGGGTGATCATTTTGTTGTTCTAGCTTCTTATTACGATAAAAAGACAAAACAAAACACCATAGTTTTTTATAAAATTGACAAATCAAATGGGAAAATTGTCGATGGGCATAAAGAATTGTTTTCGATTGATGTAGAGAAAAAAAGAAGAAGGGGGACTTTCAATGTTCGTGTGACAGAAGATGATTCAAAAATTTTAATTCAACATACTGGGTACTACAAGAAAAAAGACAGGGTTATAGCAACTTTCAAATTGTTTAATGCTGATTTAGAGGTGATTGAGGAATTTACTGAAGACTTTAAGAAAAGGGATAAAGAAAACAGCATTGATTACATCAGTAACTTAGTTATTGACAATGATGGATCAATATTTTATTTGAAATTAGGATTTGAGAATTACACAATTGTTTCTTTGGACGCCAATAAGGGGTATGAAAAATGGGAAGATAGGGTTGATATTGAAGAATTGGAGCCAAGGAGTGTAATAAGCCATTTGAGATTCACTTTCGATAAGAAAGGTGATTTGGTGTTGTTTGGATTTTACAATGAGCGTAAAAAAGGATTGAAAGGTGTTTACTTTAGTAGAATTAACAACTTAACTAAAGAAATAGAAGTATCAAAATTGTCAAAATTTGATGCTGATTTTTTAGATCAATTTAGGTCCGAAAGACAAAAAAAGAAAGCAGCGAAAGGAAAAAAAGCGAAAGACGGAAAATTAAGAGAGATATTTAACCTCATAGAAATTTTGCCAAAAGAAGACGGAGGAATAGCTGTTGTTGCAGAATCATATACTTATAGCAACACTTTAGATTATGGGTCTGTTGGTATTAGTAATGATAATGAAATTAGGGAGAAAATTACTTATGGTAACATGCTTGCAATTAACTTAAGCTCGAGTGGAGAAATGCTTTGGGCAAAGTTTCTTCCAAAAAATCAATATTTTTACCAGCAATCAGTGATGAGATATTTCATTGTAGGGACTCACGGATTTAGTTTTTACTTGCCAGTTAACAGCTATAATTACACAAAGTACTATAGTTACGTAGCAGCAATGGATAAACAAGATTTGATTATCATGTTTAATGAGCATAAGAATAACAAGCTTAACGACCTTAAAACGAAAAAGAAAGGTATGCAGAAGGTTAAGAAAAGTAGACCAGTTGCCTACTTGTTAAATTTGGAAACAGGTGATATAAATATGAAAGATGTGAAGAATGGAGTGAGTCAAAAGACTCCATTAGCACCAGAAATGTCATACAAAACAAAAGATGGTAAAATGATCATTGTTTTTGGACAGAAAAAGAAAAAGTTTACTTTGGGGAAATATTTATTAGATTAAATAATCAGAGTACTTAATAGTGAATAAAAAAAGCGAGTAACAGTTGCAGCTGTTGCTCGCTTTTTTATTTAGGTAAGCCCTAATTAGTTTACTTTTTTATTAAAATTTGATTCACGATAGATTCATCAATTATTAATTGGACGTTGTATAACCCAGGTGCGAGAGACTGAGTATTCACAATACTTACCGATCCGTTGATGTTTAAAACAACTTTTCCTTGGCTGTTAGTTATGATCGTTCTATTTAGTGCAGCGCCATTAGGTATAACTATGTTTTGGAGTTGCTACCTTTAGTCGGACACAAAAGTTAAGACCTGTTCTAAAAACAATTACATTAGAATTATGGCAAGAGAGTCGAGGAGGAACGACGAACAAGTGAACACCAATAAAAAAAGAATAGATGGTGAACAAAAACGACAATTTAGCAAATAATTTAAATCGGAAGCAGTTCGGTTAAGTTATCAGCGAGATAACACAACTTGATTCCCCGCTGTTCTACCTAAAAAGTGTTTTATTAAAAAATGCAACCAAAACTCTCTTGTACTTTCGCCGGTGTAGGTGCAGTGCCTTGACCTCCAACTGCATGTAATCGTAACTTGCCTGAATGCGGTAGTTCTAGATTACACTCCGTTAAATCAAGAACTACAAAACATAGCCCCTACAACGTAGGTTATCAAGTATAATGGAATCTTTA
>JBLIBC010000058.1:0-11886 GCA_047632015.1 Glaciecola sp. | reverse complement strand
TACTCCGGCAGTTGGGACTTGTGTGCTTCAGAATACAGTTGAGATAAGTGCGGACACAAGTTGTTTAGTTACGTCGGTTTTAGATATTTCATCCGGTCTGTTGTTGTATCCAAATCCTACTGAAAATTCAGTATCGATGAGTAACAACTTGTACGGAACGGTGAAAGTGTTGAGTATTGACGGAAGTACTGTTTCGCAAAAAACGAAAAGCAATTCAGAACTTACTTTGGATTTGTCAGGAGCAAAGGCAGGGCCTTATTACATTATTTTAATTTCCGAGCAAGAAACCTAACGGGGAAAAATCATCAAGCTTTAGTAGATCTCGTTTTATTGAAGCAGCAGTTTAATTGAGACAATTCTCAATGAACAATTCTTCTATTGTTGTGTCAGGGATTTCCTTTTCAAACCAATCTTGAAGCGGAATGTCAAAGCCGTTGTCATGCATGAAATTATAAAGTGAAGCTTTTAATCCTTCACTGAATTGCTGGTGGTCAATACCTGTTTTGTCCGTGAATTGAATGTCATTATTCGCAAAAGTGATTTTTGCTAAGTGAGGTGTGATACCGTATTTATCAGGGTTCAATCCAATTGGACTGTGAGCTGTCAAAGCAAATTGATGCCAGAATCCTGATTGAATGATTCCTAGTTCGAACAATTGTCGAACCATTTCCAAACTGTCAATGGTTTCTTGTACTGTTTGAGTGGGATAACCATACATCAAATAGGAATGAACCATGATTCCAGCTTGCGTAAAGCTGTCACATACTTGAGCTACTTGTGGAACTGTAATTCCTTTATCAATGAGCTTCAATAGCCTGTCTGAGGCAACTTCTAACCCTCCTGAAACAGCTAGACATCCTGAGGCTGACAACAACAAACACAGCTCTTTATTAAAGCTTTTTTCAAAACGTACATTGGTCCACCACCTTACTTTTAGTTTTCGTTGAATGATTTCCGAAGCCAGTGCCTTCATGAGTTTTGGAGGTGCTGCTTCGTCCACAAAATGGAATCCATTTTCGCTAGTTTGTTCAATTAACGCTTCCATTCTGTCCACTAATATTTTAGCAGCGATGGGTTCGTACAATCGGATGTAATCCAAGGAGGTATCACAAAACGTACACTTTCCCCAATAACATCCATGTGCCATGGTTAGTTTGTTCCATCTGCCATCACTCCACAAACTGTGCATGGGGTTAGCAAGCTCTATGACGGAAATGTATTTTTTAAGTGGTAAATCTGAATAGTCAGGAGTCCCTATTTCGCTTTGTTTGTAGTCTTTTTTGCTGCTGTTGTTGAGGTAGCTTACTTTGCCGTTTTTACAAAGGAAAGTACGTTTGAATTCACGGGTAGGTCGACTTAAATGATCATGAAGTAATTCAATAGGCAGTTCACCGTCGTCTAAAGTGATGAAATCAAAATAATTAAAAACACGGGGGTCATTTAGCGATCGTAATTCCGTGTTTGGAAAACCTCCTCCCATGCACACTTTAATTTCCGGAAAGTTTGTTTTAAGGAATTGAGCGCACTTAAAGGCGCTGTATAAATTCCCTGGAAATGGCACGGAGAAACAAACCAATTTTGGTGCATGTTTTTGAACCGCCTGATGTAATATAGTAAGTGAAAATTCATCAACAAAGGATGGGCTTCCTTGTAATTGTTCGTGTAAATTATCAAAACTGTTTGCGCTTCGTCCTAGTCTTTCGGCGTACCTGCTAAAGCCAAAATTTTCATCAACAGCCTCCACAATTAAATCCGACAAATCCTCCAAGTACAAAGTAGCAATGTGTTTAGCTTGCTTGGATTTTTCCATGTTGGTGAACGACCAATCTTGATTATCAAAATGCTCAAATCGGGATGCCATTGGTAAAAATGACAATTGTAATATAGCGTCAGTTATTCCTGGATTGTTGCCTTGTAAAAAGCTGATACATTGATCAATCGTTTTTTCGTAGGCGTCACGATTTTCAAGGATGGACACAGTATTTTCTGAATAGGAAACTTTGGGTTCGCGGGCTTTATCGAACAATCCTTTCAGTCCCTTTTTTGAGAAAATTTCCAAGATTACCTCAATTCCCAAGTCCATTTGAAAACTTGAAATACCTTTGGTGTTCAAAAACCCTTTTAAGTAAGCCGTAGCAGGGTAGGGGGTGTTGAGCTGTGTAAAAGGAGGGGTAATTAGGAGTAAATTGTTCATCTATAAAATTTTTTCGAATTCACTTGTTCGTCATTCTTCCTCGGTTGTTCATCTATAAAATTTTTTCGAATTATTCACACTTTGTCTATTTTCAAAGGAGTTCAAGAGTGCTACGCAGTTCACTTGTTCGTCATACTTCCTCGGCTGTTCACGGGATAAAGATAAAGAAAGTCAAAGAAAGGCAAGTTAATTAAGTTGAGGATAAAAAAAGGTGACGAGTACATCGTCACCTTTTGTCTTCTTGTTTTTTATAACTTACTGTGTAATCAATGTATCTATGTTGGGTTTCTTTGGAGTTGGTTGAGGTGCTCGTTTTTCACTGCTTTTTCGCTTGCCTCTAAAAAACATGTACATGTTCAAGAACAACATCACTCCCAAGTAAATACTAAAGCCTCCGATTTTGTAACTAAGTATTTCAATGATGTCTTGGTATCCTACGTCTTTGTGAGTGTATATTTCAAGAATTAGCAGGGCAAAACCAACGTTCAGCAGGTAGAACCCTACTTTGAAAAGTCGGTTCGTGGCCTCGGCTATGTCTTCACGTTGCTTGAATATGTCTAGCATGAACACTTTGCCACTTTTGAATAAACTCTTAGCTACAAAGAAAGTAAGTAGTAACACTATTGGCAGGTATACTGCGTACGCTTTTAAAATTAGATTTTCCATAATATATAGTTTAAGTGATTAATTATTGGTTAGTAATGTTTTTCCGTATTTGCTGGTTACCCATAAGTTGAAGTAATGCATGACTCCTAATAGTAATATGATGCTGCCCGATCGTTGACCCACAATGGTTAGTGCCTGGGTTAAATTTTCAACCGTTGGCCAAATGCTGATGCTAAACACGGCGTATCCTATGTTTAGTAAATAGTATCCAGTTAGTAGGAGTTGATTTACTTTTAAGGCCAGCTCTTCCTCCTTTTCAAATATTAATTTTAAATGCAACCACCCGTCCTTGTATAGTATCCAACCAACGTATACTGTAATGAATACTGTGATCATCAAGTACAATAAGTATGAGAGTAGGTTGTAGTTCATGGTTTTTGTCTATCTGTTATTAAAGTTTCAGAAATAAATGAAATATAAAAGGTAAAAAAATAGTTGTCGTTGTTTTCTAATGTGGCTCTTTTTGATTGTTTCTTTTCATTTTTGGTACTTTTTGTGAATTAAATTCAAATAGTGGTCGTTTTTAACTTCCTTTCAAATGTAAAACAAATATTCTAAACTTTCAGAAATAAATGAAAGAAAGTTTAGTGTTGGGGGTGATTTTAATTTGGAACTACGTATTAGACAAATTTTTTATCGTTTTTGTTACTACTCTAACTCCTGCATGTTTTCCCTAACAGCTGCATCATATTTAAAAAGGTTTGATGCCTTTTTGATGCGCTTCAAAGCTTTATGAGGATTGTCAAAACTTTGAGAAAAGTATTCCCAGTAGTGAAGCATTTTGATGAGGACATGACTTTTGCCTGACAAGGCCGTGGCGAATTCTTCAAATAAAGTGTCGTGAAACTTACTGAATATCTCCCGTCGGTTTTCTGGATAGGTTGTCGTGTTTGCTTTAATCATGGATGGCAAAAAGGGATCCGCGATTAATCCTCGGCCAATCATCCAATGATCAATAGTAGGGAAGCGTTCTTGCATTGCTCTAAAAGCTGCCACCGAAGTAATATCACCGTTGTAATAAATCTTATGTTTTGTATGTTGCAAACAAGTTTCAAAAGCCTCCAAGTCAACTCCTCCTTTGTACAGCTGTTTTCCTATTCTAGCATGAATGGCCACATTTTTAATTGGGTATTTATCCAACACAGGGAAAACGTCCAGGATTTCTTGAGCGTTATCATAGCCCATTCTCATTTTCATGGACACTGTGATGTCGGACTCGTTGTGCACCCTCTTAAGCACTTCATCAATTCTTGCAGCATCACTTATTAAACCTGACCCCATGCATCTTTTTGTAACCATTGGATATGGACATCCCAAATTCCAATTTAGTTCTTTATATCCTAATTCTTGAACATATTTGCTTACAAAAAGGAATTCATCAGCACTATTTGTAATTATTTGAGGGATTACCGTTAAGTTTTCGTTGTTTTCTAGAGAAATATCTCGTTTGTATGCGTTTTTCACATCAAACTTTCCGTTTAATCGAATATAAGGAGCGTAAAACCAATCAATTCCATCAAAATACTTCACAAAAGTGTTCCTGAATCTGAAGTCAGTAAATCCTTGAAGAGGGGAAGAAAGTAAGGTTGGCTCCATGATAAAACTAAATTCTGATGCCAGTCGATAGACCAAACGAAAACATGATTCTATTGAGTGGTACATTTTCAGCTATACCTAAAAATCCATATTGGGTACACGGCTGTATATAAAGTGCAAACTTTTCTTTTACAAGGTAGTCGAAACCAAACCCAAGGTTAGCATATAAATTCGTTTTTCGGTACGGCGTGCTGTTGTCGTTTACAGTTGTTTTCTCACTTGTCCCAGAACCGTACGTGTATGCTGTTGTAGTTTTGTTACTTAAATTCAAAGTCGCACTCAGCCCAGCTTGCCCGTAGAATTTTTTACCGAAGTATAATTTGAAAAGGACAGGAATTTCAATGTTATGGTGATTATGATATATCACTATTGATTCAGGGAAGTCAGAACCGGTTGGTATTCCAAAAATTAAGTTGTCAAATGAGGACTGAACACCGTTGTTTAAATACCCAACACCAGCAGATATTTTTAGTTTTTCAGTTATAGCATATTCGACAAATGTATTTCCTGCAAATGAAATTTTACCTGTTTCATACCTGCCAATTGACGATACGATTGGTGCAAAACTGGAGGTTGGGTTAACGTTGGAATTAGTCACAAGAAACCCAATAGAATAATTAGGGAATAGATTCATTCCAAAAGACCATTTGTTTTCTTGTGCTGTCAACGACATGCAAAGGATAACGCAAAGGGCAACTAATTTTTTTTTCATTAATGACGTGTAACAAGTTCGTAGCAAATTTACTTAAACTATACTCAACCCATAGGTAGATGAGCGGAGTATTTTCAACACTCAGGGTAGATCACAGGGACATTAAAAGCTAACCCGCCTTCCGAAGTTTCTTTGTATTTATCATGCATTTCAACCGAAGTTTCCCACATGGTTTTGATCACAGCGTCTAATCCTACAATACTGTTCTTAGGGTTGCTTTCAAGAGCTAAGTTTGCTGCTGTAATGGCCTTAATTGCTCCCATTGCATTTCGTTCAATACATGGTATTTGAACCAACCCTCCTATTGGGTCACAAGTCATTCCCAAATGATGTTCCATCGCAATTTCAGCTGCCATTAGTGCTTGGTTAGCTGTGCCTCCCAAAATTTCAGTTAGTCCAGCTGCAGCCATGGATGATGATACTCCAATTTCAGCTTGGCATCCTCCAATAGCAGCAGAAATTGTAGCTCCCTTTTTAAATAGTGATCCTATTTCTCCAGCTGTGCAAAAAAAGCGAAGTAAATGGTCTGTGTATTTGTGTTCACAAAAGAATTGATAGTACAATAATACAGCTGGGATAACTCCGGCTGCACCATTGGTAGGTGATGTGACAATTCTTCCCATGTTAGCGTTTTCTTCATTTACTGCCATGGCAATGCAGCTGATCCAATTGTTAATGTCTTTGAAATTTTGAGATTGGTTATTTATCAGGTGTTTTAATTCATCAAAGCTATTAAACTCTGCTCCTGAAACCAGTTTGTTTGCCAGGGTTGCAGCTCGTCTTGTCACATTTAAGCCTCCTGGTAATTTGCCATGGGTGGTTAAACCTCTCATGACGGAATCAGTCATTACTTTGAACAAGCTAATAATTTTTCGTTCTATCTCTTCCTTGGTACGTAAAGTCATTTCATTTTGTAAAACGATTTGCGAAACTTGGTAAGTATTGTCCTTTAAGTGGGAACGCAAGTCCTGACTGTTTTGAATGGGATGGGGTAGTTTCGTAATCTGATTCAAATCTTGCACGCCTTCTCGTTCAATGAATCCTCCTCCAATAGAATTGTACTTGCTGGAATGGACTTTTTCGCCCTCATTCCATATAGAAAACTCCATGGCATTGGGGTGCGATATATTTTTTTCTGCCGAAAATTCAATGTCTCTTATTGGGTCAAAATGTATTTTAGTTCCAATAATCGTGAGTTCATTTAGAGCATTCAAGTTATTAATAATTAGGTCAATAGCCCCAGTGTCAATGGTGTTAAATTCAAAACCTAAAAACCCAAGTTGCACTGCTATGTCAGTACGGTGCCCTTTACCTGTTTTAGCAAGTGAACCATACAGGGTGCAAGTGATTCTGTCAAAAGTGACAACAGGAATGTCTTGTACAAAGTTTTTTGCCGCCCTCCAAGGCCCCATCGTGTGCGAGCTAGAAGGACCAACGCCTATTTTGAACATGTCAAATATACTGATGGTTTCCATATACTTGATTGTACTTGAAAAATGCGAAAATGGTTACAAAGAGAGTGTTATATCATTACTCCTTTTGCTTCCATGAATGGAATAGCGGTAAAGTTTTTTTCCAAAATACTATCTGGCACAAATACAAACTGTTTTTCGGCCATGCCTGTCGAGGAAAAGTAAGTCACAAAATATTCGTTGTTCAAAGCGAAAACGTCTTCAATTATAGGTTCAATTTTTTTGGAGGATTGCGCAGGAATGTCTTTTAAAAAGTGACGAAGCGTGGAACTGTTTTGCTTATTTCCTTTATTGTCTGTCCTGTATCCAGTGGATGAAACCAATACGTTTTCCAATGTAAAATCTTGCTTGTTGATCAAGTAGACATTCCAAATAAACTCGTCTTTGTCGTTTTTCTCTTTAACTATTGCCACGTGAACGTTTTCCACTTTCGGCAAGGTAATGTCTTTTTTCATTTGATGTAGTTAATGTTTAACGACCATTTTCTGAGCTTTACCATTTATTAAAATGAAGTATATCCCATTGTTTAGATTTAGTTCAAGATCAGTTGAAGGCGCAGTGCTGTAGTATTCGGCGATTCTTTCGCCCAACAAATTGACAATCTGAACCTTAGTGTTTGTTGTCAGCCCTCTAGTTTTTAAGCTGAACGTCCCATTGTTTGGATTCGGAACTACTTGGAATTGATTTTCATAAGTGCGGTCTTCTACGTCAGTAATAAGGACCTGTTCACAAGCTGAAGTATCAATGCATGAACCAATAGATATTTTCGCAGCATAACTTCCTGTTGATTCAGTTGTAAAAGTTTGATTCGTTTCACCTAGTATATAAGTGTAGTTGCTATTGCAATCAAGCCATTGATAAGTTGCTCCTGACTGATTTGAGGTTAGGGTGTTCGAACTGTTAGTGATCGTCAAATCTATATTTTTACATCCTTTTTTGAAAAAATATGCCGATCCTCTCTCGGAAGAACCATCACCATCAGCACCAGTAGCACCAACTACTATGTGGTTGTCAAATATGCTTACAGATCTCCCAAATTGAAAATTATAGACAGCATCATCAGCCCTCAAAGTAACAGATTGAGTAGTGTCAATCCATTTCCCATCAGGTTTTGTGAAAAGATAGGCTGAGCCAGAGGACAGTCCGTTATCAACACCATTCATTGCACCAACAACAATGTTGTTCTTTGAAATTCTTACAGTATTTCCAAAATGGGCACCACGGCTAGCGTTATCAGCGGTTAGCTTTGCTGTTTCAGTCGTGTCAACCCATCCCCCAAGAGGTTTAGTAAAAACATAAGCTGATCCTGAATTTGAACCCACATTATCATCGCCATTAGCACCAACAACGATGTTGTCATGTGAAATACTTATTGATTTTCCAAAAAAGTCATAGTCAGCTCCGTCGCTTGAAATAATTTTAGCATTTTCGGTCATGTTCTTCCATCCCTCGGCAGGTTGAATAAAAATGTAAGCCGAGCCACATCTGTTAGCGTTTGGTGTATCATATTCGGCGCCTACCACTACGGTTTCATTTGATATGCAGACCGAACTTCCAAAATTGTCCCATTGATCCCCTTCATCCGCAACAAGTTTAACGGACGGAATCGTGTCCAACCAACCGTTCTCGGGTCGAGTAAAAATGAAAGCAGCACCTGATCTTATTCCATTATTGCTAGCAGCAGCGGCTCCTACTATTATGTTATCGCCATCAACACTTACTGATTTGCCATAATAATCGCCAATTATACTTTCGTTAGAAGACAGTTTAGCGGTTTGAGTCATGTCAACCCACCCTCCAATAGGTTTTTCGAATACGTAGGCATATCCCAGATTGTCGTCATTGTTTCTGCCAGCTCCAACTACTATAGTGTTACCAGAAATGTCAACAGATTTCCCAAAATATTTGATGGGTAGTGTATCTTTCACGGTAAGCTTTGCTTGTGTTATCCAATTGTTTCCATCATAAAACAATACGTGAACACTTCCATTTAAGCCTAGTGATTTATAGGCCCCAATTACAGCGTAATTGCTATCAATAGCGGAAGAAAACCCATAATTATCATATTCAGTTCCGCTGTGTATTTTTGGAACTAATTTTGAATCGGCATTAGACGATGTCTCCCATCCTCCAACGGGTTCATTGAAGGTGTATACTGCACCAGAAATAAATCCTGGACTTTTACTGTAACTAGCTCCTATCAGAATTTTATTGCCGGAAATACTTACTGATCCTCCAAAGTAATCCTCTTCATTGCAATCTGCTGAAGTAAGTTTGGAAGTTTTAGTCATGTTGGTCCAACCATCTGCAGCCTTCGTGAAAATGTAAGCTGCCCCTGCACCAATTCTTACATCATCATCACCGCTCGCACCAACTACAATGTTATTGTCTGAAATACAGACAGAGCGTCCAAAGTTGTCTTCAGTATCCAGATCATCACCGCCAAATTTGCCATTTTGAGTGGCGTTAACCCATCCTTCAGCCGGTTTTTCGAAAAGATAAGCTGAACCTGAACTTCGCTTAAATCCACCTGCATCATCCCCTGGAGCGCCAATAATTATGTAATCCCCAGAAATAGATAGAGAACTCCCAAAATCAGCATTACTTCTAGAATCACTTGCTACAAGCTTAGCATTTTGAGTGGTATCAACCCATCCCCCAACAGGTTTAGTATATATATAAGCAGAACCAACTTCGTGGTTTTTGTCATTATCGTCCCCTGAAGCTCCTACGACGACATTGTCTCCGGATATACATGCTGAGTAACCGAATAGGTCAAAATCAACACCGTCGGAAGCAGTAAGTTTAGCAGTTTGAGTCATGTCAACCCATCCGTTATTTGGCTTGCTAAATATGTAAGCAGCCCCAGAATTATCGCCATTTTCGTCATCTCCATAGGCGCCCACAACTATATTCCCCCCTGATATACCGACTGAAACCCCAAAATAATCGTATCTCGTTCCGTCGCTTAATGTCAGTTTAGCAGTTTGAGTCATGTCACTCCATCCCGCACCTGGTTTTGTGAACACATATGCAGATCCAGATTTATCTTCATTTCCTTCGTTCCATTTGGCACCTACAACAATATGATCACCTGATATACTTACAGATGATCCAAAAATATCAAGAGTAGCACCATCATCCGCTGTGAGTGTTGCCTGCGTAACCCAATTAGTGCCGTTGTAAAATACCACAAAGGCGACTCCTTTTTTGTCACTATAAGCGGTAGCGGCGATGACTGCGTAATCTCCATCAATTGCAATGGCACCACCGTATGCGTATCCGGTGTTAGTAGTATATGGAGGCGGCACACTTTTATCTATTTGATTCCAGTTTTGCGCGTTGACATAACTACATATTAGTAGTATTGCTAGTGTAAAGGAACTTCTTTTCATAATTCAAATTTGTTCAGCGAGTCTCTTTCTAATCTTAATGACCTTGGTTTATTGCCTGAGTAAATTTAAGTGGAAAAACTTTTAACTTGTCAGTTTTCGCCAGCTATTCTTAATCCTTCATCTAACCAAATAAACAAATCATCGGGATTAAGGCCGTTGCTTTTTTGCATGCGGCTTTTCCCTACACGCACGATGATGATGTCTTTTTCAGGAATACAAAGTACGTATTGCCCTAAGATACCTTGCATATAAAACACGTCCATTCCGTCATGTTCAATAAGCCACCAAGCATATCCATAATTGTACGCGTATTTGCCATTTTTATCTTTCACGCTAACACAAGAAGTGGATTTTTGTACGTAGGATAAGTTGATTAATTGCTGTCCATTGATGTTTCCGTACTTCATGTAAAGTTGACCTATTTTAGCAAAATCACGAGCGGTGGCATACAACCCGCTGAATGTTTTTTCGTTGCCATTTTCATGGTCTAAAATCCATTTAGCATCGTACTCCATGCCAAGGGGATTCCATAATTTTTCTTGGGCATAATTTGAAACATTTTGTCCTACTGCTTTTTCAATCAACAAAGAAAGTAACAGGTTGTTTCCTCCTAGGTATTCCCAACGGGTTCCAGGTTCATGTACTACTTCATACCCATGCAACAGTGATTTAATGTCATTTCCATAATACGCTTTAGCCATAAATCCTATAGGATTGCCGTAGCTTTCGTCAAAATTTATTCCAGAGGTCATGTTTAACAAATGCATTACTTGTAAGGCACTGTCTTTCTCTTCCACATATTCAGGTAAGTAAGTATTTACCCGGTCAGTTAATTTTATTTTTCCTTCCTTAACTGCGCAACCTACTATAGCACTTAAAACTGTTTTTGCCATCGAGAATGAGTTGGACAAGGCCGACTCACCATGACCATTCATGTACTGTTCAAATACTATGGAATCTTTTTTAATCACTAATATCCCTAAAGTTGATAGTTCGTTGTTTGCGTTAGTAACAGCTTCAGAAAACTCAGCTTGATTGTAATTTGAATGTAAGGCCCACGGCTGTGGCGAATTACTTTTGATGGTTCTGGTTGCAAATAAATCAGGATCATCCACTGCCGGTTTCATTCTTCCCTGTAAATAAGTGTCGTACAAACCCAGGTATATGTGATTGTTTCCTGTAATCGCCAATGCTAATACCAAACCAGCTAGGACAAGAAGTGTTCGTTTTAGAGCTTTCATGATTTTACAATTTCAAATTCAAACAAGTCCGATAATTTTTGAAGTAAAACCGCTTTTACTTTTTCCATGTCAATTTCCGTTTGCAACTCCTCCGCCATGGAAGTAACTGCTTTGTCAGGAATGCCACAAGGGACTATGTTATTAAAGTACGATAAATTTGGAGAAATGTTCAGAGCAAGTCCATGCATAGTTACCCATCGTGAGCATTTAACACCCATGGCACATATTTTTTTTGCAGGTAAATTGTTGTTGTGATTTACCCACACACCGGTTAGCCCGTCTACTCTTCCCGCTTTTATATTGAACTCGTTCAAAGTTAAAATGATGGCCTCTTCAAGGAAGCGTAAATATTTATGGATATCGGTAAAAAAGTGGTCTAAATCCAAAATAGGATAGACTACTAATTGTCCAGGACCATGATAAGTGATGTCACCTCCTCGGTTTATTTTGTAAAATTTGGCACCTCTCTCGGCCAAGTTTTTTTCGTCAATTAGCAAATGACTTTGGTCACCACTTTTGCCTAAAGTATACACATGAGGATGCTCGCAAAATAGTAAATGATTAAAAGTAGGGTCGTGTTTTTTGGCCGTCCAATTATACACATTTATTG
>JBLIBC010000057.1:0-11951 GCA_047632015.1 Glaciecola sp. | reverse complement strand
GAAATTTACAAACTAAGGAGGTTAATTACTGCTTTAGGGCAACGAATATTTACTTCAATTATTCAACCTAAATTATTAGCCAAATCATTAAAATATGCAGACGTTGTTATTGGTGCCCTTAGGCCAAAAGACGGTTCCGCTCCTTGTGTAGTGAGTGAGGAAATGGTGAGCGCAATGAAATTTGGGTCAGTGATTGTTGACGTGAGTATTGACAACGGCGGATGTTTTGAAACATCGGAGGTCACTTCTCATGACAACCCCACCTTCAAAAAATATGGCGTGGTGCATTATTGTGTTCCAAATATCGCTTCAAGGGTAAGTAAAACGGCGTCCTATGCCTTAAGTAATGCCTTTACACCTATGTTACTTGAAATGGGACGAGTTGGAGGAATTGAAAAAATGTGCAGGACAAACTTAGGTGTTCGCCATGGGATTTATATTTATAATGGTTGTGTAACCAACAGAGTATTGGCGGAATCTTTTGACATGCCATACAAAGACATTGATTTATTAATTGCAGCTTTTTAAAGGTAAAAAACAAATAATATTTTTAATGAACAGAAAACGACGGTTTTTTATATTCTTTGCCAGCGCAGGTTTGATGTGCATTTTCATATATTTTACGTTAGCTGTTCGTCCCGATGACCCTTTAGGGAAATGGGGAGAATGGTTCCCAAGCAACAAGGTCAAAGCAATGATATTGGATCGTGAAACCGCAACAGGTGTGGTGCCAAGAAGAATATATTATTCGGAAGAGGCTAAAGAAATCATGAGTGAATTAAATATTTCAGAACTTGAAGTAAATCATAACTTACGTGATGCAGATGTGAAATTTTCTCACAAAAAAACCTTACCTCGGGCCAATCCTAAAGTATATTATTTAGTTGAAACAATTAATAAAGTTCCTTACTATGTTGTTGTTGAAGTATCAAAACAGTACAGCACTGTTGCTGAATTTGGGAAGGCTGAATAAAGATACACCTATAATAACATTTTGCTATCGTACCAAATACCTACTTTAAGGAATAAATTTTTACGTCGCTCAAATCACTCCATGCGTAATTAATTCCTTTCCCAACGAAAGACTTATTAAATATTCTAGGTCTAAAAACCAACACATTTGGACAGTCGAGACCTAAACTATTAGAATGAGACAACTCCCCTTTTATAATAATTGCGACTGATTTAGTCCCTTTGGTGTTGACAGCTAATGTCCCAATTCCCTGATTTGCATTTTCTTGTGCTTCATTAAGAACATTTTGATCACTTGCTGATCCTAATTCTTGCCAGTCACTTGACTCGCTGATCGTTGCTAAGATTTCATCATAAGGTAAATATTCATCAGCATTCATTAATTTGTAACCGTAGTAACTTGCAAAAGCAGTGGCAACAAATTCTTTACATGCATGGCTCTCGGTCGAAGTATTTTTGCAATCTATAAAGGCTTCTTTGCTTGCTTCCAAATCCTTGACATCCAATGAACCTGTAGCAGTATTATCAGAAGACACTGATGTGCCACATGAAGTGAAAATTATTGTAATCACACTAAACAATAGAACTCTTTTGATCATAATTATAAGTATTTAATGTTTCAATTAATCCCAACGCCAAAATTGACCTTGAAATATTAAACAATTTTAATGATAAAAATTAATCTTACGAAACACTAGGGTATCTTTCCGAATCTACCTCATTCATCAATGCATAAACTGAATCGAATATGCTGTCTACATTTGGTTTAGAAAAATAATTTCCGTCGGATCCATATGCTGGTCTGTGGTCTTGTGCGGACAATGCCCTTGGAGCTGAATCCAAAAACTCATAACCATCTTGATCGTCAAGCACTTGCTGCATCATGAACCCTGTAGCACCTCCACTGACGTCTTCATCAACAAACAAAACCCGCGAAGTTTTCTTTATACTTTCTACTATTTTACCATGAGTATCAAATGGCATCAATGTTTGAACATCTACCAACTCCACCGAAATGCCAACTACATTCAGTTGCTTTATTGCTTCTAACGATATATCAACCAAGGATCCGTATGTCACAATGGTAACATCTGAACCTTCTCTAATTATTTCCGGAATTCCTAATGCCACTTTAAATTCTCCCAAATTCGTGGGTAAATTTTCTTTTTTTCGATAGTGTAAAAGTGGCTCTATCACTAGTGAAGGGTCATCACTTTCTAAGAGTGTATTATACATTCCGGCAGCTTGTGTCATGTTCCGAGGAACACAAATACACAAACCTCTTAAACTATGTAATAACATTCCCATTGGGGATCCAGAATGCCAAATCCCTTCAAATCGATGACCTCTTGTTCTAATAATTAGCGGAGCTTTTTGACCTCCCTTTGTTCGATAATGTAATGAAGCTAAATCATCTGTTAAAGTCATTAAGCCGTAAACTACGTAATCTAAATATTGTACTTCAGCTACTGGTCTCAACCCTCTAATTGCCATCCCAACACCTTTTCCCATGATGGTCGCTTCCCTTATTCCCGTATCAAATACTCTTTCAATACCATGCTTAACTTGCAGCCCTTCCAAACTTTGGTTCACCCCTCCAATTTTCCCAGAATCTTCTCCAAATAAAAATAATTTCGGATTTTTACTTAATTGCACATCAAAATTATCTCGAATAATGATTCTACCGTCCACTAAGTTCTCACTATCATAAGTGGCAGGAACCGCCTTTTGATTAGCTGCTGCTTTTTCTGAGTGACTATACAACAATGAATTATATCGATCATAATTCAATGCATTTTGTTCGTTCAGCCAATTTGTCATAGCTTGCTTTTCCTCAATCTCTTCAAATCGAACAAGACGTAAAACCTGTTTAATTGCCGAAATCATGTAATTTCGATAGATATCCATTTGAGAAGTAAGCTCCGATCGAACAGATTTTATTTGTGTTCTATATCTACTTTTTGAAGCTACTTGATCAATCAAGGAAAGTACCTCTTTCAAATCTCCCTTTAATGGTTCGATGTATGCTTTCCATGCTGCATCCTTAGCAGCACGCACCGTCTTTTTAGCTTGTATTTGAATATCTTTTAGTTCTTCTTCGCTAGCTATTTTGTTTTCTATAAGCCAATTTTTAAACTGTAAATTACAATCATATTCTTTTTCCCAAGCTAAACGCTCTTTGGACTTGTAACGTTCATGAGAACCTGATGTAGAATGACCTTGAGGCTGAGTTAACTCTTCCACATGAACCAGCACTGGCACATGTTCTTCCCGTGCTAATTTCGCAGCTTTCTCATACGCTTCAACTAATGCAGGATAATCCCAACCCTTCACGGTGATAATTTCTATGCCATTTGTTCCCTCTTCCTTTTGTAATCCTTTTAATGCTTTACTGATGCTCGCTTTTGTTGTTTGCATCTCTTTGGGCACTGATATTCCATGAGCATCATCCCAAACCGAAACCACAGCTGGTATTTGTAATACTCCCATTGCATTCATGGCTTCTAAAAAAATTCCTTCTGATGTACTAGCGTCTCCAATGGTACAAAAACAGACTTCATTTCCGTTCTTGGACAAAGTATCAAACTGTTTTAATGCAGGTATAGCTCTGAACATTTTTGAAGCTAAGGCTAATCCAACTGTCCTAGGCATTTGAGCTGCCGTAGGAGAAAGATCAGTACAGGTTATCTTCAGCTTGGTCATGTCCTTCCACGTGCCATCTTCATTGATATACCTGGTGCCAAAATGAGCATTCATTTGACGACCACCTGAATGTGGTTCATGCTCAATATCAGTATGTGAGTATAGTTGTGCGTAAAACTGCTGAAAAGTTACCTCTCCTATAGCCAATACAATGGTTTGATCTCGGTAATATCCTGAACGAAAATCACCATTTTGAAACTGACGAGCAAGGGCAATTTGAGCGACTTCCTTTCCATCTCCAAAAATACCAAACTTAGCTTTCCCCGTGAGCACTTCTTTTCGCCCTAACAAGGAAGCTTCACGGCTTTCAACTGCAAGAGTATAATCAGCAAGGACTGATTTTTTAAAATCACTTAAGCCGATTTCTGATCCAGAAGAAACATCATTTTTTAAAGAATCATCCATAAAAGTATAGCTAATAGGTGTTGCAAAACTACTAATTTTCAAGCATTATAGAAAATCGGCATTGTGAGAAAATCTATATTACTGGGGGTCAAACCAGTCCGACAAAAATCAATCAACAAAAAGGGGAGTCAAACAAATGCTTGACTCCCCTTTTAATTATCCAACTTAAACCTTACTACTTATGCAAAGCGTACCCCATTGACAATCCAAATAACCAACCATCTTTGTCTGGTATAGCGTAAAAGTTAACTGGAATGTTCATGCTCCCAGCTTTGAAACTTTTACCGACTGCCCAAACCCATGAGCTAATTAATTTAGTTTTTCCTCTGCTATCCATTCTACTTGTTTTACTAGCCTGTTCTCCCTCTTCTCTATCATTCCACAGCACCCATGAATCGGATCCATTCTCGTCAGTCCGATAAAACCCATCAGCTAACTTTCTTAACCTAAAGGAAGGGCCAAATCCAAATTCCCATCCGCTTTTCGTTGCCCTAAACCCGTTCAACACGGAAAAAGAAGGTATTGCAGCTTGCTGATCAAGACCTGTTAAGGAGAAATTAAGTTGAAACACTGCTTGAAATGGTCCCGTATATAAATACTGTTTTTCATACTGGTAACCAATAACAGTCATGAAAGGTTTTTTATCAAATCCACCACTGCTTTTTCCTGAGGTTATTACATTCTCTAACTTTCCCGTTTGGTAAGTACCACCAAATCGCGGACCCGATAAATTATACTGTCTCACGGCTGGACCTTCCATGTTTCCTTGAGTTGCTCTTGAATAATCATAAATGTTTAACAATTTTTCATCGATTTCTTTATCAAACAACTTAAATACAGCTAATTGAATTAATCGTTGTGCATTTTTTTCAGTCCAATAAAATTCTGAATAAGAGTTCTTGACAGTTTCCTTTTTGTTTACGTCAATCAACCTCAATGAAATAATTGCTTTCTCTCCTATCACTTCAGCTGATCCGGAAACGATGTACTTCACTTTTAAATCAGAACCAATCTTTGATAAACACTTAATTCCATAACATTTATCCAAATTAACAGGGTTCTTTTCAAGAGCTTCCTGAACAGTGTATTTGTCCAGCACTTGATAGCGTTCCATTTTTGCAATTTCTGTACGAGTAATGGTCACATACTGTTGTTTAGTTAATGATTTACCAACAATATCAAAGTTGACCACGGCAATTTTTTCTTGAGCTTTTGAAATTAAACTTGCTCCTGTTATCAATAGAATTAAACTTAACTTTTTCATAATTTTTAATTTTAGTTACTATTTGTTTTCACTTTAAATGACCTGTCTTGATCACGGAAACAAATTTAAAGGCAAGCGTGTCCTTTAATTCAATTGAATTACACCCTGCTCATAATTAAGGAACTGATTCATTCAAAAACTCCTCAATCAGAGTGACTAGACCTGATGTATTTACGTAAAACGCAAAAAAATAATTAGATACATGGTGAAAAAACCTACTTTTAATTGTGACTGTGTTAAAATTTGCGAAAATAATTACACTTATTTTTCTCCAGCTCTGGAACTTTACTCATCTAACTAGAAGTTTTTACCTATTTTTACTCCTATGAATTGGACTAGCGTTACAGAGCAGTTACCTGAAGACAATCAAACTGTTCTAGCATTTGTGCCTTATAATCGTGTCCCTACACCAGGAGATCCAACTGTAACTGTTTTTCAACCCGTTAAAATATTAGTGTTTAACCGGGACTTTTATGGAAAACATAGACCAAAACACAAACGCTCGGAAAACAATCATTTTTGGAGTGGATTGGGTTTAAGTAATCATTTTTTTCAAGAGGTTACGCATTGGATGTCGTTACCTCTTAAGCCCTAATCACGCCTCTCCATGGCTGGCATATATTTGCACATCCCGTTTTGCAAACAAGCCTGCCATTATTGTGGGTTCCATTTCTCTACTTCTTTTAAAAAGTACAGGTCTCGTATGGTTGCTGCACTTAATAAACAATTAACTCAAGACTCATCAATGTTGAATTCTACCATTGACACTGTCTATTTTGGTGGGGGAACACCTTCGTTGCTGTCTGACGCAGAACTAGAAGAACTATTTTTAAGCATAAAAAACAATTACAACATTGCTGAGAACGCTGAAATTACACTTGAAGCTAATCCAGATGACATCACTGAAATACAGGCAAAATCATGGCTAAAATTAGGCGTTAATAGATTAAGTATTGGGATACAAAGCTTTCATCAAGAAAACTTGACCACTATGAATAGAGCACATAGTTCAACAGAAGCTAAACAAGCAATTGAAATTATTAAAAAAGTTGGTTTTAAAAATTTTTCTGTGGACTTGATGTTTTCACTACCTGACTTAAGTGATGAAATGTGGATTAATAACTTACAAAAAGTCATTGATTTAAAAGTTCCTCACTTAAGTTGCTACAACCTCACAATAGAGGAACAGACCACATTAAAAAAATTCATTGCGCTAAAAAAGATAAATCCTTTGAACGAGGACACATCAATTAACCAGTTTACAATAGCAATGAACTTATTAGAAAAAGCAGGATACAAACAATATGAAATTTCAAACTATTGCTTACCTGGTTTGGAATCAAAACACAACAGCGCGTATTGGAATCAAAAAGATTACATTGGTGTTGGTCCCTCTGCCCATAGTTACATTAAAGGAGAAAGATCTTGCAATATAGCGCACAACATGAATTACATAAAGGGAATCGAAAAACAAGAAACAACTAAGGAAATTGAACACTTATCCCTCGAAAACAAATTCAATGAATATATACTTACGAGGTTAAGAACCAGCCAAGGGATCTCCACTGATGATTTATTGTATACATTTGAAAAGTTTGCAAAGGTAATTCAGCATGCAATTACTGAACAAGTACAATTAGATAATATTCAATTAGATAAAAAATATATTAAGCTAACAAGAAAGGGAAAATACATTGCCGATCAAGTTGCATTAGCTCTTTTTGTTTAACCGTTTTTGTGTTATCCAATCACAAATTGGTGTCATGGTGATAAGGTATAATTGTTAAAATCAGACATTAAGGCATTAAACATTTTTTCACCAACCAAGTTTGCCCCCCTCCGACTAAAATGAGTGTAATCTTTTTCACCTAATGGAGGTTCAGCATTCACCCAATTTTTCATCGACCCTTCCCCTCCCATCACTTTTTGCAGGTCCCAAAAAGCACATTTTGCTCTTTTAGCAGCATTCCTTTGAGCAAGAATCACTTTTTTAATATTAGGAAAACTCTGAAATTTACCATCCTTTTTTTGACACATATCCGACACACCAACTACTAAAATAGCTGCATCTGGAACAAGTCTTTTAAATAGTTTTAATTGCCTAAAAACCATGTTTTCATAGTATTTATAGTCGTCAACAACGTAAGGGATCACATTTACACCAAACTGATACACGATTAAATTAACATTCAAAAGTTGCAATTGGGACTTCAAATTAGCTTCATCAATTTTGGTGAATTCTGTTCCAGAACTACCTCTCAGCCCTACATTATCAATTGCTAATCCTCGTTTACAGTCAAAAGAAATTCCATAAATATCCACGGCAGTATCATGTTTAAACTTAATGTTTACTGAATTGTTTTGAAAACTATCTAAGCTCCAAGTTCTCTTTCTGACAAAACCTTCCACCACCTCTTTATCAAATTTCTGAGTGTGATTTTTCACTAAAACGTCAGTCCTCTTGTACGGTTTCAAACTTGAATAAAGCATAGTAAATTTTTCAGCGCGATTCACACCTTTAAAATATCTTCTCTTCTTTTTTATTTGAATATATGAATTGCCATTTGCCGAATCCATTTTATGATAGTAACCCAAAAAACCATATTTATTATGCGGTCCACTTGCCTTTGACCCAAAAACCTTGTACCTGTCCCATCCAGCTACATACTTAATTACATTTAACCGATTTACACGATGCTCAGAAACAGGCATAAATCCAGTGCCGCACCCTCCAAACAAATTCTGAAAACTTTGCCTTAACTTACCGGAAACCCTGTCTCCTTCAATCTGAGAGTCACCAAAATGTAAAACCCTTATTAACGTGTCTTTCCCTGATAGTTTATTTAGAGCTTGATAAAAAAACTTCAAATCATTATCAAAATCACTTGAGTGAATGATTTTTTCATCTTCTGGGACAGAGCTAGAATATATCTTTTTATTTTTTGTTGAGGCAGAACCCAGTATCGAAATATCGTATAAGTGTTCACTTTGCTTTGATCCATAAATGGTATTTACTCTTTCCACCTCAAGAGGGACAAAATCATTCTTAGTAGGTAACGAAATTAAATCAAAATCGTCGTTGACACTAGTAGGTATTAGCAATACTAGCAACAACAGTATCATGCTAGACAAAAGCACAAAAAACACCTTCCTTGCCTTAAACACTGTCAAATCATTAAATTTTTAAAGTTTTAATCATCGATTCAAGTTCCATTAAAAAATCTCGCTTGCGAAAATTAGGAGCAAAAACAAATCCATCTATTAAGTATAAACTGCTGGTTTTTTCATCTACAAGCAAATAGGAAATAAACGGCCCGCCCATAGTAGCGTTAACCATGCTCCACCATCCTTTATACTCAACACAATAATGCCCGTCAACCATAAGGACTCTTGAATGAATTGGTACTAACCTTTCAAATTCCATGTAAGTTGGTTCAGGTTTCTCAGGACCAACAATGTACTTTTTAGTTATGGAATCCCTTAAAATTACAAAAGCCTCTTCATCAAAAACTTCTTTGCTTACATAGTCCATTTTAGACACAAACAAACCCGTCTGGTAACTACAAACACTTTGCTGACCGGATTGACAAGGTGCCTTTGCCCGCTTTCCAAAATAGACGAATCCTTCCTTTTTGATGATTGCATCATAATAGTTTGTGAGTACAAAACGTGCATCAACGAATTGCTCAAAGATTTCAGTGCTTTTTAAGTCAGATAACGGCTTTATTTTCTCCTGAATACCTCTTAACCTGTGATCATTAATCTTTATTCTAAGAGCTTCTGTGGAGGTTAAAAACAAAAAAGAAGCGTCTTCAAAATCCTTTGCTGAAACCTTTATATACAATTGACCTTTGGCGAATTTATCCTCTTTATAACTTATGTTGTTACGAGAGATTAAACTAGACACCTCAAATTCCACGATTAACCTTTGTTTTTTAAACAAGGACGAAAAAGATTTTGGAGTGACGTGCATTACGTCAAAATTATGTTCAACACTGTATAAGCCTTTTATTTCCTCAGAAAACACAAAAGAAACGTCACTTTTCAATCCTTTTTCCCAAAGCTTTTTGTCCAATACTACCACCACATCCGAATACCCACCTTGTGCCTTCCCTATCAACTCTTGCCGTTGGGCAACGTTGTCGTTTTTTTTAGAACAGCCTCCCGATAAGATCAAGACGATGACAAATGAAAAGAACCATTTGCTCATTATTTAATCTTTTTTAATTTGAGTTTTATCCCAGGATATAAGGTAACTTTCCTACTTAGTTGATTTAAACTAGTCAGCGAATTTACAGAAACACCATTGTACCTGTCAGCAATTTCTGATAATGAATCTCCTTTTTTAACCACATGGTATAAATACTTTTCATCGGTAGTAACATTAGTGGTCACAGGTTCTCTGCCTTTTACTTTTATCGTTAACTTTTGTTTTGGATAAATAACGTTTCCGCGAAGTTTGTTCCATTTTTTAATTTCACTAACAGATACATTGTACTTATTAGCAATACTCCCAATGTTTTGACCAGATCGAACTAGATGGACTATTTCCGATAAAACCTCGACAGAATCAGACGCGCTAGAATCTAGCAAATCTCCTGACCTGTAAGTATATATTACTTCCTCATTAATTACAAACTCACCCACCAAATGATACGGTAAAACCAAGACATAATCTCTGTTTAGTTCCTTATTAACAGGAATGAAATCCAGTTTATACTGTGGGTTTAAAAAATTCAATTCACCGATCGAGATACAAAGCACCTCACTAATTTGATAGAATGAAACTGCTTGATTAACATGGACAGTGTCAATTTCATGGTATTTGTATTTTGGAAGAACCGGACGGATGTTATGTTCCTTTGTGTAATTCATGATGTAATTCACAGCTATAAAAGCTGGTACGTATGAACGTGTTTCACGAGGTAAATATTTATATATTTCCCAGTAAGTCCTTTTTCCTCCAGAACGGCGAATTGCTTTATTAACATTCCCTGGGCCTGCATTATAAGCAGCAAGTGCCATGTACCAGTCACCATACAAGCCGTGCAAGTATTTAAGGTATTTCACAGCATACTTTGTGCTTTTTCTAGGGTCTCTTCTTTCATCAATGTAAGAATCTATGTCCATACCCAAATAAACTCCTGTATTGTACATGAATTGCCATAAACCCACCGCACCAGCTCTAGACCTTATCACATTCAATAGAGCAGACTCCACTACTGCTAAATGCTTTAACTCTAATGGAAGTGATTCCTTAGCTAATTCTGCTTCGAACATGGGGTAGTATAAAACTGATAAACCTAACACCCTCGAAAGCATGTTGCGCCTCTTTTTCAAATAAAAATTAATCATCCGCGCGCTGTACTTATTGTACTCCAGTACCATCGGAGTGATAGAATCAAGAACAGACATCCTAAATTTAATTTCTGACTCAACCAACGGCGGTATTGAATCACGACTTAACAGGTAGGTTAAGGTGTCGAAAATATCATTAAATGTATTTTGATCAAGAAATATTTTATGAAACGAACTGTCTAGCTGAGATACGAATGGATCATCAGGGTAAATCCACTCTTCATGAGATGTGGTGTCATTGTCCGAGAAAAGGTCTTGTGGCACCTCAGGATATGCGGCAACTAACAAAGGACTCCCCAATGCAAACAAAAAACACAGTATAAAAGACTTCATCCTCATCAAAAATTAAAGGTCAGGAAATATGTATCGAATACGATGAAAATATTGGGGTTTTTATCAACAAGTGCCCCTTAAGGATTTGGATAAAAATTAAATTATTGCGTCAAAATGTTTTCAACAACAAAAAGGGCAGTTCAAAATGAACTGCCCTTTCAATATTATAAGAATTTTAAAATCCTCAAAGTTAATGCTTACTCAGCTGCTTCGCCTGCATCCTCTCTATCAGACTCTTTATCTGTTTTTTCCCATGTCCCTTTAGACGAATAAACAGAAGTAGATGCATAATCAGAAGTCTCTGTACCTTCTGCATCTTTATATTGATCATTGTTATCATTCTGTGTAGCAAATTCTAACTTATCTCCTGATCCGTCATAAACTGTTACATCTACATCAACATCAGACTCATTTCCGTCCTCAGTAATGATTGCTTCGTCTTTTGCTAATCTTAACAAAGTTCCAGCAAATTCACCTGCATCAATTATGATTTTGTCTTTTTTAGCGTCAGCCCAAGACCAAGTTCCTTCTGTAACTTCAGTTGCAGTAGTTCCTTCTCCTTCTGTAACTTCTCCACCTGATACTACAGACGTTCCTCCAGAAGTAAACGTAGTAGTGCTTTTAACACTTGAAGCTCCTTCAGTAACAGTTTGTGTATAAGTATTGTCTTTGTAAATACTTACTACAACTGAGTACGTTTGCTTATGAACAGATTCTGATTCCGTAGCAGTGGTTGTAGTGTTAGTTTCCCAACTAGTCCCATTGTAAGTGTTGTTAACATCTTCTTCATTACTTTTTACATTTGTAGTCACTGTAAGAGCACCTCCACTCAATGTAGCAGTAGTTGCAGTAACCACGTCTTCAGTGTTTTTTTCAGTATTTACACTGTTTAATGAAATTGTTTTTTCAGTTTCAG
>JBLIBC010000056.1:0-12026 GCA_047632015.1 Glaciecola sp. | reverse complement strand
TGGAGGATTTTTCATTGGTTTCACAAATTGCAAGTTACGAGGCTATTCGTCCAATGTATGAAGCCTTTAGAGTAAATCAGCCGAATACAACGGGAATTGTGCAATGGATGTTAAACTCCGCATGGCCTGAAACATTTTGGCAACTGTATGACTTTTACTTGCAGCCAACGGGTGCTTATTTTGGAACAAAAAAAGCCAACGAACAAGTACTTGGAATTTACAATTACGGAGATCATGGAATATATTTGGTTAATGACAAACGCAGTCAAGAAGACTCAGTGCAAATAAGCGTAGAAGTTTTCAATACCAAGTCAGAACTGTTATACCAATTAGATACTGCACTTGTCAATGTGTCCTCTGGTTCACATAAAATATTCAATTTAAACCCTACAGTTGATAGTACCGAGTTTGTTTTTGTCACCACGACAGAAAGTAATGGCGTGATTCATAAAATACATAAAAACAACTATTGGCTTTCTCCTGTGGATGATGTTGTTGATCCAAATTACGAAAACAGTTCATGGGTATACACTCCTAATTTGAGCTTTTGTGATTTCACAGCCTTGAGAAATTTGAAGAAAGTGGAACTTAAAAGTAAAAGCATAGAAACCGCTGATGGAATGGAAATAAAATTATCTAACGAGAGTACTCTCATTGCTTTTGGTGTTCAAGCCAGAATTATTGATGCCGTGACCAAAGAGGATATAGCTCCAGCCATTTGGTCTGATAACTACATCATGCTAAAAGGTAAAGAAAACCAAACACTTCATGTCAAATTCCAAAAGGAAGATGGAAAGACATATGAAATAGTGATAACAGGAATGAATTTAAAATAGGGGAATCAATTTTAAAAAAATTGTTTAGTGTTTTGCCAAACAGTATGCAGATATTTTATGAAGACATATCGGCGTCTGTAAACGCATTGATATTAGTAGAATGCTTAACCTCTAACAATTGAACACCGTAAATAATGTAGCTGCATAAAATGTTTTACCTCACGAATACAGACGAATTCAACAGATAGAACCTAGGAAAGTGCCATCAGTTGATATTATGATATTGCGGATGAAATAAACCACTATGGACTGAAAGTCCATAGTTTTTAACGTGACTAAAAGTCACGCCTACGCACTGATCCACACATCAGTGAATGGAGCCATTCGTTATATAAAATTCGAATTGTTATCTATATTAGGATTACGATGATGCTCTAAGTATTCATTCACCATCTCATCTGTAATATTATCAGTATTAACGATGTTCTGTTGCCCAAACTATATGAACGGTCAATTGAGAGACTGTGTGACCGTTCGTCCGTTGATTATCAATAAACTAAGGGTAATGTTTTTAGAAGCTAAAGCGAAATGCACTAAAAGCGCATAGTTTTAACTACTTCTGAGACCAATAAAGGGTAAACGTGACTTATCATTTTTAAATAAAAATGATAAGTCACCCCTTGATTTTGATTTATTTTACACCAGTACCAGGTGTGGTGTCTGTTTTTTCTTGTCCCTCATCGGCACCACTATCTTTTGAAGTTCCACTCTCCTCGCTCTCACCTTCTCCCTCTTGATTTTTCTCAGTTTCAACTTCTTCTTTTAAAGGCATTTGCGAGGCCTCCTCTGCCTTAATCCCAGCCTCTACTCTTGCTAAAAATTTCTTTTTAACTAGCTCACTGGCTTGCATATAAGTATATGGTCCTGTCTTTTTGCTTCCCTTGTTAGTCCTTTTGACCTCTTTTACCGAATTAATTCTGGACGTGAAAACAAAATCAGAACTAGCTACTCTCATAATTCCCTTTGAGTAAGTAAAGTAAAACCAAGTTTCGCTACTTAGTTCCAGATAAATATTAAGTTCTTGCTTCTTTTTGCTTTTAACTACTTCAATGTAACCATCTACGTATTTTCCAATTTCAGTTTTACCAACAGCACCAACCCCAAGGGGACCGCTCGACAAGAATGATTGAGTTTTGTTGTTCCAATCCATTTTCACATCTGAGAAAATCAGGTTGTGTGTAAATTCATCAGGTATTTTCTTAAATTTCCCAAATAAATTAAGTTCTGATATCAACTTATCTGCCGTCTTTTTATCAACTAATTCACTTATTCCTTTCTCGTAGTAAGTCTCGGAAACAAGCACCTTATCAAGGTCCTCCAATTCTAACATACTTGATAAGTATTTCCACATTGAACTTTCAAGCATAAAGTCAAATGTCATTACAGTTGACATTTTTGTTTTTTTGTCCTTTACAGTTGAATTTATTTCACCTGCTGTTAACATCCTCACTTGTCCAAGGGCTGCAGACAAAGTCATTTTCCCATCCCCTCTTAAGTTGCATGTTTCTGTGTTTAACGCCACTAAATTACCTGCAAAACTAGACTCATTTAATTTTTCCTTTAACGAAATTTGATATTCCATCTCGTCTTCATTGTAATTTAAAAAGCCTTCCGCAGTTACAATCAATTCATCACTATGGTAATTCTTTGCCCCCAAAAACAAGTTATATGGAGCCATTCTGGAATTACTAAACGAAACACCTGTAGCCAAATTTATGCTCTTATCAAAACCTTTTACTTTGCCATCTATAGGAATCATTACATTAGCAGGATCAACATCAGCAGAAAAAGACAGCCAAGGTTTCATTAAATCACATTCATGAATTAACCTTGTTCCTCCCTTAAAGTACATTCCTATTTTATTCGCTTCGATACTTCCTTCTCCTTTAAATTCAAAGTATGGGTTTAAGGTGAAGTTTTGAGATTCAGTTACTATACCACTAGCAATAGTTTGATATTCAGCGTCAACCCTCACATTATTAAAGTGTATGTTTTGTCCTTCTCCATCAGCATTTAAAAACTGATACTCTCCCTCCGCAGTGTAATCTCTTCGTGCCTTAATTTTGACAGTTGCTTCCGTGATAGTGTGGTACTTAGTAACCACATTCGCTACAATTTCTGCTTGTTCCAAATCCTGCATATCAGCACCTTTCTTAACTAAGACTTCTCCATCTCCCGTATATACCTTAGCATCAGCCACATTGATGTATTTCACTTCATGGGCTTTGATGATGTTGTCTTTTAAATAATAATTTGCTTTCGGTGAAATAAACATTAAGGAATCCTGGTCAGGATGTGTAGATATGAATTCTGCTCCGGACAAATCAAGGTCATTTCCGCCTGCTCCCTCATTTGCATTTTTGGAAGCATCATCACCAGCAGACAATTCCAACGTGAAATCGTCCATGAACCACTTAAATTTATCCATGAAACAGATGTACTGATTGATCGGGAAATCCACATAAGAAGCACCATCATTAGCTATAAAATCACCTTCTCTATTTTTTAAATCAATAGTAGTATTCATGTTTTTAGTTTCAAAGGCAATCCCCTGCACATCACTTTCAGATTTCAATTTAAAATCTGCGGTGTCGGCCATGAATTTTGTATTCTTAAAATCAAACAAATTAGAAATCAACTCAGCATTGTCAAAGTCAATAACACCAGCCCCAATCATAGCTTCCCTATTGTAAGTAAGCTCCCCATCTAATCGAGCTTCATAGTTATACATGGTCATTGGGAAAGTCGTATTTTTCACTTTCATAAAATCTTCTCCTGGCTCATAATGTACATTCACATTTTTTGCATCCACATCCGGATACTCAACACCTGTAGTTTTTTCTTCCAATTTAAATTCTTGTGCAAAAGCATTCATACTGTCCAAGTAAAAAATAAAGTCAGTAGATTTCGCCACACTAGTAATGTATTCAAAATCACCATCCCCCATGATACCTTGGTTACTTACATTAATGTTGTTTTTAAACGTTGCCTTATCTCCATAAACAGGTTCCCCCTCATAATCTGTGGTTCTTTTAAAACCCAGTGAATGATCCGGCATGATAGTTAATTCCTCCTCAAGGTCTTTGAAGATGCCTCCAGAAACGAAAGTCCCAGCAAATTTTACACCCTCATTTGAAAATGTTCCTAAACTATCAACTTCAAATGCATCCAGTTTAAAGAATACCTTTTGAGGATCATATGCATTCCCTCTTTTGTTTCTTTTGTGATACTTCACATATGAATTCTCCGTACTAATAAATTTAGGATAGGCAGGAAATGAATCTATGTGAATACCTGATTTGTTATGTGGAGGATCAATAATTAATTGACCTTGTACATTCTCAATTACACTGTTTACCATCGTGAATGCGGATTGCTCTCCTTTTTTCTCTATTGTTCTGTTAGCAGCTTTCAATCTCACGGAATCAACCAATGGCAAGGCAATGTTAAAACTGTCGTATGAAAAAGCAAACTGTTTACCGTGAAACTCATAATTACCTGACCTCAATATTCCATCAAATGTCATGTCCCTGTTTTTATGCATTGTAATATGTCTACCCTTTGGAATAAAACCTGTTTTTCTCACTTCGCTTAACACAACCCCCTTAACACCATCAATTGACATGTCATAGCTGTCTAGGTTTAGAACAGCGTTGGATTTCCCCTTCATGTTAGAAATCACAGTAATGTTATCGTAATCACTCTTTTTTGATTTCGCATCTAAGTAATCAAACAAACGTTGCTGCACTGTCACAACACCCTTATTTATGTCGTATAACACAAACCCCATGTTAGCAAACTTCACTAACAATATTTGAATAGAGTTGTCATCTAAAGTAAAATGAGCGGATATATCAGTGTCCATGCAGGTCCTGTCTCCATTGTTTTTTTCCTCAATATACTCTCGAAGAATGTACAATGGATGCACATCTTGTAAGCCTTGCAAACTATTAAATCGTTGTGCAGAGTAATAATTGGATGACTCCAAAGTCATTTCTTGATTACTACTTCCTACTAAGGTGGTAAATTCCATGTTAGGTTTATCAATTTCCCATTTCAACCATTCAATGTACATGTCCATTTTATGGTAGCTGTTACTATAAGGAGCGGCACCAAGCCCTTTCTCTTGCCTGTAAAGTGTAAGTTCCCTCTTTTTAAGTAAAAATTTCATTTTCAAAGACGGATGAAAAATTGAATCATCCTCAAGCAACATCACTACTTTTGCTGACTTCGTTGAAATTTTCTCCTCACTCATCGTGAAACTATTGGCGTCTGCTTTCAAGAAAGGCTTGTTATTCCTTTTGAATATCAATTTTGCTCTCACACCATTGGCCTCTTTCCCAATTAACTTGGCTCCTTTAATCAAGAACCCACCTTCGTAATCCACGTTTTTTTCAATCTCAGTTATTTTAACTCGCCCTGAATAAGAATAAAACTGAGGGTAACTCGGTACAGAGTTTCTTGTTTTTGCTAGTAACTTTTCCTCAAGTCGCCCTTGTACCTCTTCAGGAAAATATTTTTTATTGGTGTAAGTCACTGAATCAGCTTTGTAAAAAGAGGACTTCATTTCAATCCTATAATTTTTTAACATTGCGTATGAAATAGCTGGATTAATACCTGCTCTGGTCCACAAGACTTTCCCTCCTTTCCCTTGCCAAATGCCTTTTGTCAAATAGTAGCTGCCTTCCGTGTCATATATAAAGGCGGTATCGCCTTTAGCCACACAGTACAAATCCATTTTAGAGAACATTACCTTGGGTAGGGAGTCATATCCAAAAGTAAATTGGTCTGACGTTCTGATCCATCGCACATTTGGACTCACATACACCGATCGATATAAAAAGATGTTGTTACAGTTCGTAATAAAGGTGTTAAAGTATCTTTTGTTCTCAGTCAACAATTTATTCAAAGCAATGTTCCATGCTGAAAAACTTTCCTCTGTTTGATTGGTATTTATAAAGCTTAATAAGGAATTAAAATATCCAGCAAAATGAGGAATAGGCTTTAACCTATTTATCATCATTTGATTACATGTTTGAACAATAGCCTCTATCTGAACTTTACTAAATTTCGCAGTAGTATCTTGGTACTCGAAATCAGACTTGATTTTTAATTTTCTATACCGTGTTTTTTGAGCTTTTGTAGCCTTTTTATAAACCTTAAGTCTTTTCTTTAGCTCCAAGCTATCCAGAGGAAACACAGCTTTAAATTCAGCTCGGAAACCTTCAGCCATTATTTCGTCCGACTCAATGAACAGCTCAAATATTTCATCAAGAAACTCATTAGGACTTGACGAAAACTGTTTAACCTTTGCTTGTCCCTGAACAAGAACAAATGCAAAAACAAAACATACAGAAAGTATTATTTTTTTCGAAAAACTAAACATACCCAATTTTCTTTATCATAAGCGTTAATATTTTCAAAGCCTTGACTTTCAAACTCCTCTGTAATAAAATCTTTATCTTGTTTTAAAAAACCACTAAGCAACAAGGTCCCCCCTTGCCTAATAGCATTTTTATAATCTCCTTTTTGATCGACAAGTATGTTCCTGTTAATGTTTGCAAGTACCACGTCAAACTCTGCATCAGGTATCTTTTCTTTTCCTCCTAACTCAAATTTGATTCGACAACCGTTAACCTTAGCGTTTTCAATAGCATTTTCAACAGCCCAATCTTCGATATCAATACCTAATACCTCTTTTGCTTGCAACTTACAAGCCAAAATACCCAGGACTCCAGTACCACTACCCATATCCAGCACTTTTTTGTTTTCAAAACCCAAGTTCTTCATGGCGTTCACCATGAGGTATGTGGTTGGATGATGACCTGTGCCAAATGACATTTTGGGCATAATTGTCAGCTCATGTTCGCAACTTACCTCTAAATCATGAAATGGAGCTTTGATCACACAAAAACCGTCTACTATAACAGGCTCAAAGGAATTCTCCCACTCTTCGTTCCAATTCTTTAGTTTTACTAACTCCTTTTCAAAAGTCAGTTCCAATTTATTTTCTATACCAAAATCAGTAATAAATGTTTCGGCAATTTGCCCAGAATTATCCTCAGAGATATACGCCTCCACTCCTTTTTCAACTTCTTGAAAACTATCAAAATTCTCCCCTGACAAATGGGCAATTAAAATTTCAACCCAGGGATCCCTGGGTTGAATTTCAATTTTATAATTCCAATAGTTCATTAACTTTTAGTTAAATGCCGCTGCGATTTGTAAAAAGTCGTCCGCAAGCAAAGCAGCTCCACCAATTAAACCTCCGTCAACATCAGCTTTTCCAAATATTTCCTTTGCATTACCTGGCTTACAAGATCCTCCGTATAATATGCTTGTATCAGCAGCAACAGCATCACCATATTTAGCAGCAACTAATCCTCGAATAAAAGCATGAATCTCTTGCGCTTGATCAGGACTAGCAGTTAAACCAGTTCCAATAGCCCATACAGGCTCATATGCAATCACCACTTTTGAAAAATCTTCGGCACTTAAATTAAACACCTCATCAGTCAACTGTTGTTCTACCACTTTAAAGTGATCACCTGCTTCTCTTTCCTCTTTTACTTCACCACAACAGTATATTGGATTTAATCCACCGTTTATAGTTGCCACAACTTTAGACGAAATCTGCGCACTTGTTTCAGCAAAATACTGTCTTCTCTCAGAGTGTCCAATGATAGTATAATCTAACCCTATTGATTTTAACATGTCAACTGAAACCTCACCAGTATAAGCTCCACTTGCTTCTTGATGAACGTTTTGAGCAGAAACTTTAATTCCTGAACCTTGTGCAGTTTTTAATATTTCACTTAAATATAAATACGGAGGAGATACTATTAAAGACACCCCTGAAGTATCATACTCTCCAATTTTATTTTTCAAATCTTCTACCAACGCTACCGCTGCATTTAAATCCTTGTTCATTTTCCAGTTTCCTGCAACAATTTTCTTCGCCATAATTTACTTATTTATATATTGATTATTAATTTCTTCAAAGGTCATAAAATCATTGTAATGCCACTTGTTGATAACCCTGTCTTTTTTCAACAACATTAATCCTGGCGATGATCTTATCATGGTTTTTAATTCGGTGTCATCACACACATAAAATAAAAATTCGGCAGACACTCCATGTCTGAAAGCCTCAATATTTTCGTAAACACCTTCACTGCACAGCACATGAAATTTGATGTTAGCTCGTTTGGCAGATTTTGCAAAAGTATTCATCTTTTCAAAAGTACTTTTACCATAGGAATTCTCTTGAAAAACTAACCCATCTCCTGTTTCAATGTAATCACCAAACTGACTAAAATCGCGAAGGACAAACCAAAAGTAATGCTCCTTATGACTTAACATGACATCAATAAAATCCTTTTCCATGTCTTTGTAATAAAACGCTGACAATTGTTGAATTTTAGGATCTTCATTGGCTTTAAAATTTTCAGCAGTTGTTTCTAATACTGTCCATTCATTTTTAAATGCTTCATTGACCTCAAGCACCCTGGTTTCTTGTCCTGTGCTATTTATTTTAATACTTATTACTTCAAGTTCACCATCCACTATTCTTGCTGGGCTTATGTAATCCCAATTTTGATAATCAGATGGATAATCAGCAAACTCAACTTCCACGCCTAACTCCTTATGTTTTAGCTTAAAAAGCGTCAATGGGTTGCCCTCAACCATCTTCATTTCGTCAGTCAAAGATTTTTCAGGACCATAATTTCCAAAATCCATGATAGGTAAGTGCTGGTAACAATACCACGTAAACATAAAGGCAACTATAGTGGAACTCCAAAGTGAAATATTACCACCTGTCCCACTTAACAAGGAAGCAATGTTTTTCCTGAATACATAAAGGACTAATATCAGAGCGGTTAAAATTAAATCCTTAATAAAGCTTTCAAAAGGAGTTAAAGGAATCACTTCACCAAAACACCCACAAGTTTTCACTATTTCAAAATACCATGAAACGAAAGTCAAAAAAGTAAAGAATACGATCATCAAAAGCAAGTACAAACTCACCTTTTTCATATAGGTACCTGTAAGTGTGAGCACACCTAACACCATTTCAGAAACCACAATTATTATAGCCAGTGGCAATGCTATATGAGCCATCCAATCCATCGGATACGCAAACAACCCTAAACCAGCCTCAGTAAATATGGCTGAGAATTTCTCAAAATACTCTTCTAATTTATAGGAAAATCCTAATGGGTCATTTGCCTTAATGAACCCTGAAAATATAAACAATAAGCCTACAATTGCTCTCGAAAACCAAATTATTGCCTTCATTGATATGCTTGAATTTGATAACATTTAACCTACAGCGGTATGCGTAAGCTATTGACCTAAAAATAATACTCTTTTGCTCAATAGACACCTTTGTGAATAACTTATAACAAAAGTTTAACAGAGTAACGAACCTCTAGGATACGAGCACAGAACAATTAATCAATAAATAGTAGTAATTACCCTTCTGCCAAGACAAATTCTGTATGAGTTTTTACTTTTTCACCAGTCGGAAATTCCTTTTCGGAATCTTCAAAAATTTTGATTGACGTTTTTGAAAAACCTGCTTCTTTCATGAACTCCAGGACCTCCTTTCCCGAAACCTTATTGAAGCCATGATCGGTAATGTTAGATAATAAATCCAAATCCTCCTTTGTTCTTTCCCCTATAACAAGTGTCCTCCTGGCGCTATAACCCGTTTCATTTCTTTAAATACAACCAATAGGTCATCGTAAAAATACACTGTATTAATAGTTACCAGCACATCACAAGAGGCATCTGGCACATCCATTTTGGAAGCATTACCACATACAAAATTTACATTATCCAGACCAGAAGTGCTTTTCACAGCTTCTTCAATTATTGTTTGAGAGTAATCTAGCGCTAAATATGATGCCCATTTGATTAATCAAAGATGGGATATGCATCCCAGACCCCATTCCTATTTCCATTACCCTTAATTTGGATTTCCACGCGTGTATATGCATAAGATGCTTATAACAATCTGCATTTCCCTTATGCATGAATCCACCTATTTTCAAACCAAATTCACCACTTGGTTTTCTAAGCTGAGTAGCTACATCTTTTGGAGAGGATTACATTTATTTACTTACGGTAAATTCAGAGCTTATAATGACATTACTTTTATTGCCCGCTCGATCGTTCATGTATATTGAAAAAGTACCTTTTTCATTGGTAGAACCATCAGTAATTAACAATGGATTAATGGTGACACTAAGTGTCCCTTCAATGGCAATGGTTGAATTATCAGGAGCTAATTGCTTAACCCTGAAACTATTCACTACTTGATTTCTACTATCTGTGATAAATAAATTAGTCACGTCAGGGTCATCGTTTTCACCGAGATTCCCATCGTTATCACTGTACTTAAATTTAATCACAATTTCCTCGACAAGCTCAGTAACAGCCACTGGGGTCATTGATTCAAAAGTTAAAACAGGTTCTACGTTTTCCTCCTCCTCTTCTTTTGAACAAGACAAAAGCACAACTATTAATGCAAAGTAACCCAAATACTTCATTCTTTTTTTTGTTTTAGATGTCGCTTCCTGCGGTGATTATAAATGACCAATAACTTTTAAAATAGTCTGGTGTGTAGACTGCAGGGTACTCCGTATCATCTGTATGCTTGCCATCATTGATATAATACCTCATGTACACAATGGTGTTCTCAAGTATATCACTCGTTGAAAATGTATTGTACCATTTTCCGTCCTGAAAAGCTAAATAATCAGAGTTTATAGTTTTCAGGGGAGTTGAAAAATCATCCTTGTCGTACGACAATAATAACCTGCCATTTATCAGATCAGCAGCAATTGTTTTATCATCAATCACCTCAGTAAGCAACACAACATTCATATTGGTGTCTAGAACCATCGCGCCATACCATATCTCTCCTACCCTATTTGAATCTACAGACAGCACTCGTGTATCATAAACTCCCGGAAACCCCTCATCTTTAATCGCTTGCACATATTGATAAACTGGTTCATTATCAGGCTCTGTTGCTATTTTTCCTGATATGTCTTTAGCACCGTTGTCAATCCAAGCTTTAATTCTTGCTATATCATCATCAGGCAAAGCCACTCCAATCGAGGATTGCGGCATCCTATCATTAGTATTTACAAAACAACAGTTTGAAATCCTTTCGTACAGCACTGAACTTGCGGAATTACCAGGAACAACCCTGTAAGTAAAGCTTTCAGCCACATCATTTTTTACAATAGGATGATAAACCAAGGTGGAATAGGAAGATAAAACAGTACTAAAATCAGGCTCAAAACTACCATCATGACATCCCGGAACAGCACATTTAGGATGAAATATTTCCTTGTGGATAGAGGTTAATTCATTTTTATCTAATGTATCCACAACTGTTGTATCTTCCACACTATAAACTACCTCATCATAAGGATTTTTCACCACCTCTTCTTCGTCCTTTTTACAGGCAAATATTACTACGCCTAGCACAAATACCGACAACAATATTTTATTAATTTTCATCATACCAATGCGCTGTTTAATACCGACCCAGTCATCATGTTTGTGGAAATATCCGCGTCAAAACCGAGTAAATTAGCAATTGTCGGAGCTATATCCACACTTTCACCTTCCTTCGTTGACACCACATTCCCTTGATTAATTACGCCTGAAGGTCCGCAAACCAATGCGAAAATCTCTCTTGAAGTAGCATCGTTAGTGTGGTCATAAGCAGGTCTTCCATAAGCATCAACCACAGTGTTTGGTTCGAAATTCCTTCCGTGTTCTGGAACGCAAATTAAAACTGTATCATCCGCTAAACCCGGAGTCGTTTGAATCATGTTCCACAAATGCGCAACACCCCAATCTGCTCTTCTCAAATTATTACAATAAGCCGTAAAGTTGCTATGACAAACATCCACATCCTGCATGTTAAGTACTGTCAATTCTGGTTGAAACTTCTTTAGTACTTGTTCAGCGTAAAATATATTTCTTAAATCACCATTCATATCGTTTCCAAAACCCCAAGAATTATAGCCTAAACCCGCTAATGCGTCTTGATACATTTCATCAATGAATTCCTTTATAACTATCTTGCTTTCTTCTGAATTTATCACCCCAGTTTGACTAGCATTAAACTGATTTCCAAAAGTTCCATCACAAAACCCTTTTATCTCT
>JBLIBC010000055.1:0-12072 GCA_047632015.1 Glaciecola sp. | reverse complement strand
AGTCAATGAATCACAAACCGCCTGCATGTCTTTTTTAAACATCCTAACATTATCATATACATAAAAGGATTTTTGCTTTAATGTGTCTTCAACAGCTCTAATTGTGTCACCGTGTAAATACAGGGTGTCATCATCCATGAACTGCACAAATAAAGCACTATCGGTTACGTAAGACAAATTGTTTTCTTGATCAAAATAACCGTACTCTCCCGTAATTGTGACTTTGTTCACAGTATCAACCACGGAGACATTCCCAAATGACTTACTCAATTCAAGTTCCTGATCAACCACTATGCTGTCGGCCAACAAGGTACTTTCCTTACTGATTACTTTTGCATTTTTTACAAATTCCGCCGATTTACTGTTTGGATTATAAAATCCACTTTCGCAATAAATTGTGTCCGTTTCAAGCAAAATGTTCGTCGGACCATGAAACACTACTTTTTCAGAACTAGAATAATAATCTAAGGTATCAGCCTTGATGGTATACTCTGGGTGTTTTACCACCACATCTTTTCGAAAAGTAATTTTATTAGTTTCAGTGTAATAATAACCACGTCCTGATTCAATATTTGTTTCGTCCGATTGGATTTTAGCGGGAGTCAAATAATAAAACAAATCTCTTTTTTGATCCAAATACAAGACATCGGTTTTGAGTTCTGTGCCTTTTTTAACCAGTCGAGCGTTACCTATTAATTTTGCTGTTTCTGTTGTTCCATCGTATTTTAAGGAATCACCCCATGCCTTGATAGAATCATTTTTATTGATAAACACCTTCCCCCAAGCTTCAAAATCATTATTAAGTTGATTTATTTCCGCACTGTCACAATATAATTTAACATCTTCTTGCCGAAGCACGACATCGCCAACCAATTTTTGGTGATTCTTGGACTTTCCAGCTTTCAGAGACTTAGCGCTGAGTATTTCAACCTTCACCTTTTTATTCTCTTTTTTATTCCCCTCTCCTGCTTCCTTGCTATTCAAAGGAAAAATAAAAGCAAACAAAAAAAGCAAGTTAATGAACTTACTTTTTTTGTTTAATAATATGAATTGAAAACTTTTACGCATGTACGCCTTCTCTCATTAATGTTTGAGTTCTGTCAGGACCAACAGACACTACAGTGATAGGAACTTCTAATTCTTTCTCTAAATACAAGATGTAATCATCCAATTGTTTTGGCAGTTCGTTTATGGAATTCATTGCAGTTAAATCGTCATCCCAACCCGGCATACTCTTATAAATAGGAGTTAAGTTATCTTCCTCAATACTATATGGGAAATAATCAATTTCCTCACCGTTATATAAGTACGAAGTACAAACTTGTAATTCTTTAAATGTACTCAACACATCGGCTTTGGTCATGATTAATTCGGTAACCCCGTTTAAAATAATTGAATATTTTAGTGCTGGTAAATCAATCCAACCACATCTTCTTGGACGACCTGTCGTTGCTCCAAATTCATGACCCGCTTTTCGTAATTCCTCACCTACTTCATCATGTAATTCAGACGGAAATGGCCCACTTCCTACTCTGGTACAATACGCTTTAAAAATTCCAAACACTTTACCTATTTTATTTGGAGCAATACCCAATCCTGTACATGCTCCCGCACAAATAGTATTAGACGAAGTCACAAACGGATAAGAACCAAAATCAACGTCCAACAAAGAACCTTGAGCTCCTTCAGCTAAAATTGATTTACCACTTTTTAAAGCGTCCGAGAGGTAATGTTCACTGTCAATGAATTCAAATTGCTTTAACAATTTCAAAGATTCAAACCATGCTTTTTCTTGCTCTGTGATGTCATACTCAAAATCAAACTGTTCAAGTAAGCCCTTATGCTTAACAACCAATGCATCATATCGTTCTTGAAAATCACTTAACAATAAATCACCAACTCTTAATCCATTCCGACCGGTTTTATCCATGTAGGTTGGACCTATTCCTTTTAAAGTTGAACCAATTTTAGCTTTTCCTTTAGAAGCTTCAGAAGCAGCATCAAGAACTTTATGCGTTGGCAATATCAAGTGAGCTTTTTTGGAAATTAGCAACTTTTTTTTCAGGTCCACGTTATGACCACTCATCCCTTCAATTTCCTTTTCGAAAATCACAGGATCAATCACTACACCATTTCCAATGACATTCATTGTGTCATCGTGAAAAACTCCTGATGGAATAGTATGTAGCACGTGCTTAATCCCGTCAAACTCTAAGGTATGACCAGCATTTGGACCTCCTTGAAATCTTGCGATAATATCGTACTTTGGTGTAAATACATCAACAATTTTACCTTTCCCTTCGTCACCCCATTGTAACCCTAATAATACATCAACCTTCATTTTTTATGTTTATCTAATTAATATTTTGACAATTATTTTCTTTGCATTTTCCATATATAGTCAACGAATGATGAGACGACTCAAACTCCATGTGATCACCTACAGATGTCATGATATTGTGCAACCTCGGGTCACAAAACTCCACTACTTTTCCACATGACACACAAATCAGGTGATCATGTTGCTGAAACCCAAATGACCGCTCAAATTGTGCCTGTGTTCCCCCAAACTGATGTTTACGTACTAAATCACACACCAACAACAACTCTATGGTATTGTACAAAGTAGCTCTGCTAACTCGGTACTTTTTATTTTTCATGTTTACGTACAGTGATTCGATATCAAAATGACCTTCGTAGGAATAAATTTCCTCTAAAATAGCATATCGTTCTGGGGTTTTACGGTGCCCATTCTTTTCCAAAAAATCGGAAAAAATTGAATTCACTTTCAACTGCGTGTTGTCCTCCACTACTCAACTATAATTGGATGGTAAATTTAAAGGAAAAAACCGAATAGTATTCATAAAAGTACCAACAACAATTGGACAATTGTTAACAACCTCTAATCTTCCGAATTTACTACAAAAAAGCTATTCCCTAGTTTCGTTTTTGAATAAATTAGCTGTAATAGAAACACTGTTTTTAAAGTAAAACAATCCTCCCCAGTTATATTTAATCATTTTATACTCGGTTGCCTCACCTTCAACCACCACAACTACACGTGTAATTAAACGTTTCTTTTCTTTTATCACTTCTCTGTGAATACCATTTCCATACTTTTGCGACAAACCTGATAAATACGCTTTCTTTTCAGCTTCATTAGAAAAATCAGTTGCTTTAGCTTCCTTTACAATTTTATTAGAATTTTCCTTTTTAGTTTCTCTTGCTTTTGCAACAGCAGCTTTTCTTCTTTTGGCAGCTTCTAACGCCTCTTGTTTTTTACGCTCCTCTACTTTCCTCACAATGGATAAACTATCAGCAGTTCGTTTGCTGTTACGAGCTAAAGCATCTGCATCACGCTTCACCTTTGCTAACCTGGCTTTTTCAATTGCCACTTTTCTTTTTCCTTCAGCTGCCTCCTTCCTTAACCTGTCTTCTTCATCTAGTCGTTTCGCTTCGGCTTCAGCTGCTTTTCTTTTGGCCTCATCTGCTCTCTTTTTAGATATTGCAGCAAGCGCCGCCGCTTCATCAGCTTTACGCTTCTCTTCTTCCGCTTTCTTTCTAGCCGCCTCTCTAGCCAATTCTGCTTTAGCTAATTCTGCCTGTCGGTCTCTTTCTTTTTTTGCAGCAAGTGCAGTCGTCGCGGCTTCTTCTTTTCTCCTTGCTTCTTTTTCAAGCCTCAACCTTTCCTCTTCATCTGCTCTTTTTTCCTCTTTAAGTATGTCTCTTTTTAATTTAGCCACTCTTTGCTCCTCCAACTTCCTAAGCTCTTCTTGATTTTTTTCTTTTGCTAATTTTTCCTTTAGTGCTTTAATTCTTTTTTCTTCAGCAAGTCTCTTGACCTCTTTAGCACGTTCACGTTCTAATTTTTCTTGAGCAATTTTATCATCTTCTAATTTTTGTTTTTCAGCTACATCCCTCAATCTTTTTTCTTCAGCTATCCTTGCCGCCTCTTCTCTCGCCAACTTTTCTTTCTCTCTCTGTTCATCTGCTCTTTTTTCGTCGTCCAATATTTTTTGTTCAGCAATTTTCGTAGCAGCTATTCTCTCTTGCTCAGCTTTCAAACTTTTTTCCTCAAGTAATCTTTCATTTTCAGCATTCGCTTTTTTAGTAGCAATTAACCTCTCTTTTTCTAATCTTTCTCGTTCTGAAAGTTCTTTTTTTCGCGCTTCTTCTTTGGCTTTCTTTTCAGCCTCTAATCTATCTATCTCTGCCTGTGCCACTTTAGCAGCTTTTTTCTCTTTTGACTTCCTTTTTAATTCGGCTATTAATTCAGCATCAGCCGCTGCTTGCTTTTCGCCCGCCAACCTCTCTTTCTCTTTTGCTTTTTGATCTGATTCTTGCTTGTCAAATGCTTCTTTTGCCAATCGCTCATTTTCCTTTCGCTGTTTCTCTGCCAGTTCTTTTTCTTTTGCTAACCGCTCTTTTTTAACTTGTTCTTCGGCCAATCTATTTCCTTCTTCTTTTTTTCTTAATCTTTCTTGCTCCAACCTTTTCTTTTCAGCCTCTGCCCTAATCCTCTCTTTATCTGCTTCGTTTTTAGTAGACGCTTCTGCTCTTTCTTGCTCAATTCTAGCAGCCTCTTCCTCTTCTCGTTGCTTTGCTAACCTGTCGGCTTCTTTCTCCGCTTTTTCATCAGCAGCTTCTTTCTCCGCTTTTAGTCGCTCTTCTTCCGCTAATTGATTTCGCTCAGATTCTGCTTTTATTCGTTCCTCCTCAGCTAATCTTGCAGCTTCTTCAGCAGCATTTGCCGCATTTTCTTCCTGCTCCTTTTTTCTTTGTTCCGCTTCTGCTTCAGACTTGGCTTCTTGAGCTAATCTTTTTTCTTCCGCCAATTTTTTCTCTTCGTCTTGCCTCCGCCGCTCCTCTTCTTGCGCATTTCTTTTGGCAGACTCAGCAGCTTCTTGGGCTTCTTCTTGTTCTTTTTGTAACCGTTTCCGTTCGCCTTCCGCTCTCTCTTTCTCTTCTTCTAATTTTTGTTTTTCAGCTTCTTGTTTTGCTTTTTCAGCAGCTAACTTTCTTTTCTCCTCTTGTTGTTTAGCATTTTCAGTAGCAGCTCTCGCTTTAGCAGCCTCCGCTTCCTCCCTTGCCTCTTCTGCCTTTCTAGCTTCTTCTTCTTTTTTCTTGTTTACATCAGCTGCAAGCACGTCTTCACTTGCATCGTTTTTCTTTTTTGCAAAAACTTTGTCTTTTTCTTTGACTATTTTATTTACCGCTCTTAGCTCCTCACTAATTTCATCGGCGTAATCCCAGTTATAGTCAAAATAACCTTCCTCATCTTGAAATTCAATTTTAGCAATGGGTTTATTGAATTCCACCTTACTGCTGTCATCAGGTAATTTTATCATTGGTATATCCAAATCAATGGACATATTCTCCTTTATATTTCCAGGATCTAAATTGGTTGCTGCTGGGAAAAAGTAAGGTACGTAACCTGATTTTTCAATGGTAACCCTGTACTTTTTATTAAATGGTAACCAAATTACAATTCTTCCGTTACTTAAACTTGGAGCAGGTCTATAGTACTCTTTTCCATCCACGTATATCACAACTTGAACACCACGGACACCTGAACCTGACTTACAATAAATAGCTATTTCTAAGGAAGCACCAGGTGGTTTCTGAGCAAAACTTACCAGTGAAGTAAATATAAAAAACAAGAATATTTTTAAATTTAACGTCATCAGTTACCCTTCTTTGTTTTATTCCGAACCCGATCTACCTTACTTAACTCAAATTAAAATTGGTTGAACTGAATTAAATCGCGCACGAAAATAGTTGATTTAAAGTTGCTTTCAAAGCAATTACTTAAAGGATGTGAATCAAATCTCTTGCCGAATTTCAATAATTTCTTTTGAAAGTTTTTTAATTTCGTTTCCACAAGGCCTACTGTAATGCTCAGCAAACGTTTCGAGTTGATTTTTTAAGTTTTCTTTAAACTTTAAATTAGACGGCGAATACATTCGCAAACTTTTGTGCTCCAACGACAATTTAATTGTTTGCCATTTAGCAATGACGTCTTTACTTGACTTGTCATAAAGTTGATCAATAAAATATTCGTACAAATTGATTACAGCAATTTCATTTGGGTGCACTTTGTCTGACTTGTAAAAAGAGTAATCCCTTAAGTAATCAATTACATATTCATAACTAGGGAAATAAAATATGTCATCTTTATTGTCACACAGCTCATGACAAAGTATATTCAGTAAGGATTTACTTCTTTGATTCTCAATGATGCCATCTTTATAATGTCTTACAGGACTAACTGTAAGCACTATTTTTAATTCACTATTCAATTGTCGTAACCTGCTGAACACATTAATAAATTGCTCAGCTGTTTCTTGCAAACCCAACAGTTTCTTATTGAACAACTTACTATCCTGTTGGTGACAATTTGCCACAATTTTATCATCCTTTTCGTAGCCCCAAGCCGAACCAAAAGTAACGAACAAAGTATTAGTTTGTCTCATATACTCGTTGAGTTCAAGTAGCGAATCATTTACTTTTTTAAGGTAGATGTCCAAGTCACGTTCAGCCAATGAACTGTGATGTTCATAACAAAACCAGTAACCATCCCATTTAAAAAAATCACTTTTATTATATAGCTTGTTTTTGATTACTCTTTCCAGCACTTTAGCAATAGCAGCAGGATGAAACATGATTCCAAACGGACTGTATACCAAGTCAATTTTATCCTCACGCAACTTAGAAGCTATGTTGTATGAAAAGCATGAGCCTATAAAAAACAACTTGTCTTGGTAATGTAATTTGGGAATTGAAAGTTTTATTGATTCTAACATTTCTATATTTGTGAAAAAGTTAGGATGAATTTAAGCGAATACTTTTTAATAGGGAAAATTGGCAAGCCTAAAAGCTTTAAAGGAGAGGTGTTTTTTATCATTGAGGATGACGAAGTGTTTTTTGCCCTTGGTAAAATAACGGAAATGAAATTACTTATTCGAAACAAGTTAATTGTATACCCCATCGAAAACATGTCGGTTAAAAGCAATAACAAAGTTACTTTAAAATTCAAAGGCTTTGACACCATTGACATGGCTAACATGATAAAAAATTGCGAGGTTTACGTGAAAAACAATGAGCTCCCTGCCTCTGGCGATGATAACGTATTCACCCACGAACTGATAGGTTGCATGGTGGTTGATGAAAAACTTGGCGAAATTGGTTTGATAGATTACATCGACAAATCGTCTGCCCAAGAACTCGTGTATATTGAAAAAGATGGTGAGGAACTAATATTTCCTTTAATTGACGAATTCCTCGTAAGCATTGATTTAGCAAGTAAAAAAGTGATAACTAATTTACCGGAAGGATTGTTAGACATCAACAAAGAAGAGTAAAACTTGTATGTTTCGCTTCAAAAAATTTTCAGTAGACGACAGCGATTGCGGAATGAAAATCGGTGTAGACGGAGTGCTTTTAGGCGCATGGATTCAACACAATTTCCCTAAAACTATTTTAGACGTTGGCACTGGCAGTGGACTTATAGCTTTGATGCTGGCTCAAAAGTTTCCTGAAGCAGCAATACATGCCGTTGAAATTGAAGCTGAAGCCGCTGCGCAAGCTGTAAATAATTTTAGCGCCTCTCCATTCGGTAATAATTTCAACGTTCTTGAGGATGATTATTTAAAAGCAGAACTCGCTGAGAACTCCTTTGACATCATAGTTTCAAACCTTCCTTACTTTAGCGACGGGGGAATTTTTGACAGCCACAAGCGAGACAAAGCAAGATCTTCAAAACATTTACCACTTAAGCACTTCGTGAAAAAGTCAGCAAATTTATTAAATGATTATGGCGCAATGTATTTTATATATCCAAGTACGGACGTAAAAAACATCATTGAACTAGCGGACCAGGAAAATCTTCATGTAAACACTATAATAAACATTCAAGGGAACCAAAATAGCAAAGTAAAGCGCTGCCTCTTTAAACTGTCTAAGTCGTCTTCACCTAACCCAGAAAGACGTATTCAACACCTGGTTATCGAAATCAATCGAGGAGAATACACTGCAGCATACAAAGAATTATGCAAAGATTTTTATTTGAAATTTTAAGCATCACAAAGCTTTTCTTGCATTAATTAACACGAACTTATTTACGCATTACACAGGTTTAAATGAAGTTCTTCGACACACATTTCCACATCATCGACATGTTTTTATTCAGTAAAACAACCTTTTCTTCAATGCTACGTTCATAACTTTACACACAGGTCGTATTTGTTGCCAATTGCTTGAATTATTTTTAGGATGGATTCAAGAATTAACATTTTATTGAACAAACAATGTTTGGCAAAAAAAAAGAGGAACGAAAAGCGAATACTTTAAAGAAGAAAGCTTCTGAAAACAAGAAGGAATTCAAATTAGAGTTATCTCAGTATTTTAAATTTCCAAAAATTAAAGCGTTTTTTGAAAACGAAAAAAAGCAGTATGTCATTGGTTTTGTGTTGATATTTATTGGAATTTATTTGTTATTTTCTTTTACATCTTACTTTTTTTCTTGGAAAATTGATCAAGATAAAATTCAATCATGGAGTGCTATAGGAACCGAAGCTTTTAATGAACTGGAACAACAAGCTGCAAATAACGCAGGGACTTTAGGTGCTAAAATAGCTCACTTTTTTATTCATCAGCTTGTAGGTGTTTCAGCATATGCACTTCCTGTCTTATTGATCATGGGAGGATTTAAGCTTTCATTTAAAAAGCAATTATTTCCTTTTGGGCAAACGGCAAAAGTTTTAGTTTTTTATGCATTTCTGGGAGCGTCTACACTTAGTTTATTGTTTCCTGATGCGGCTTTAAATCCAGGTGGTACTTTCGGTCATCAATTGAATTTATGGCTTGAATTTCTATTGGGTAAAACTGGATTAATCATTCTGTTATCCCTAAGCGCCATAATTTCTTTGCTTTCTTTTTTCAATATTAGAATTGACGCATTATTAACTAAGTTGAGTGCTAAGAGTACTGAGGAAGAAAATGTATCAGATGAAACTACGCAGTCAGCCAGCATGAGTTTTACTAATGATGGAATTGCTACTTCTCACACAGTGATTCCGGATGTGCAAAATGAAACAATTGATCTTAGCACGGAACAACTAAACGAAACAGTATCAGAACCTGTAAGTCATACTGACGAAGCTAACACCGATGAAGTATTTGATGACAATGCAATAAACATGGACGTCACTACACCTACTGAAGCTGCACAACCATTAGATGAAAGCGACATGAAATTAGAAGTGGAAGAAGCGATAGAGGAAGAAACAGTAGAAAAAGCACTACCTAATTCGACAGACAGTTATGATCCTACTTTAGATTTATCATCGTATAAATTCCCAACAATTGATCTATTAAAGGATTACGAAGCTGGAAACGCTAAAGCTGTTGATACTGAAACCTTAGAGAAAAACAAGAATAACATTGTTAACACCTTAAAAAATTACAAAATTGAAATCGCAAGCATTAAAGCTTCCATTGGGCCAACCGTTACTTTATATGAGATCGTCCCTGCGCCTGGTGTTAGAATTTCAAAAATAAAAAGTTTAGAAGACGACATTGCATTGTCCTTAGCCGCTCTAGGAATAAGAATCATCGCTCCTATACCTGGAAGAGGAACCATAGGTATCGAAGTACCAAATCCAAATCCTGACGTTGTTGCTATGCGCACAGTGATTGCGTCCAAAGCTTTTGCTGAAACCACTATGGACTTACCTATTGCTTTAGGTAAAACAATCAGCAACGAAACCTTAGTAGTAGATTTAGCAAAAATGCCTCACCTGTTAATGGCTGGAGCAACTGGTCAAGGAAAGTCTGTTGGACTAAATTGCATTTTAGTTAGTTTACTTTATAAAAAGCATCCATCACAATTGAAGTTTGTTTTAGTGGATCCAAAAAAGGTGGAGCTTACACTATTCAATAAAATCGAACGACATTACTTAGCCAAATTACCTGATACGGAAGAAGCTATTATCACTGAAACTTCTAAAGTAGTCAACACTTTGAATTCCTTGTGTGTAGAAATGGATCAGCGTTATGAATTATTGAAGCAAGCACAATGTAGAAATTTGAAGGAGTACAATACTAAGTTTATAGCCAGAAAACTTAACCCGGAAAACGGACATAGATTCCTTCCGTTCATTGTACTCGTAGTAGATGAGTTTGCGGATTTAATCATGACAGCAGGAAAGGAAGTCGAAACTCCAATAGCAAGGCTAGCACAGCTCGCAAGAGCAATTGGAATACATTTAATAATAGCTACTCAACGACCTTCGGTAAATATCATTACAGGAACTATCAAAGCTAACTTCCCAGCAAGAATAGCCTTCAGGGTGACATCTAAAATTGATTCCAGAACCATCCTTGATGCAGGAGGTGCTGATCAATTAATTGGACGTGGTGATTTATTATTGACCACAGGTAATGAATTAGTTAGGGTTCAATGTGCATTTGTTGACACTCCTGAAGTAGAAAACATAACAAATTTCATAGGTGATCAACGTGGTTATCCTGACGCGTTCTTGCTTCCTGAAGTTGCAGACATAGGAGATCCTTCAGCAACTGGAAATCCAAACATTCAGGACCGGGACGTGTTGTTTGTTGACGCAGCAAAAGTGGTAGTGATGCATCAGCAAGGCTCAGCCTCTCTTCTTCAGCGTAAGTTAAAACTTGGATACAATCGAGCAGGTCGAATAGTTGACCAACTTGAAGAGGCTGGAATAATTGGTCCATTTGAAGGAAGCAAGGCAAGGCAAGTTTTAATTCCTGACGAGGCTTCTTTGGAACAATATTTGAATCACAATGAAGACGAATAAATAACATTGATTTAATACATTTACAAAACCATTTAACATTAGATAATGAAAAAAATATTAGCTGTATTAGGGTTATCGGTACTAGGTATATCCTTTGTCTCACCTGCAATTCAAAAGGATGCAAAAGCCACTGAAGTATTGAACAAAGTGAGTGTAAAAACCAAAGCTTACAAAACGATTTCTGCTGATTTTACGTATTCACTTAAAAGTGAAGACATCAACGAAAAACAAAAAGGCAAACTTCAATTAAAAGGAGATAAATACAAATACAGCATATTTGGTATAACTAAAATTTCAGACGGAAAAAAAATATGTACGATATCAGATGCTGATGAAGAAGTAATCATTACCAGTGCAAACTTTAATGATGCTGATGAATTCAGTCCTAGTGAAATTTTTACAATTTATCAAACTGGTTATAAGTACCGATATATAAAGGAAACTACACTAAACAACAAAACTGTTCATGTGATTGAATTGTATCCTGAAACTGAAAAAAACAATCCATATCGCCGAATTACAATGTACATTGACAAAGATGAATCGGCCATTGCAAAAATAAAATTTTACCACAAAACATCAGCAAAGGTATTCTCCATTAGCATTGACAAAGCGAGTTATAACACCACAATAGCTGACACTGTTTTTGCTTGTAGCTGCGGTGTTAAAAAGGATTATGATTGTGACGATCAAACCGGTGCGAAATAATTGCGTTGCTTTTAGTAATTTTATTTCCGTTATCGTCGTTACAATTAAAAAACAAAAAGTGTCTACAATTAAAAACTTCAGCTTATTTCTATTCTTAACTGTCGTTTCACACGTGTCCTTTGGGCAAGTGATTCATGAAAAATCCAACGAAGATGTCAAAATATTTAGTCCTGATCAGGCCACTAATGAAACTGACACTATTCCAAGTTTAAAAAGCGTTATACATTTTGGGTTGCTTCATCCTTTAAGAGGCCGCTACCCATTATTTTTCGAGCAAGCATTTAGTGGTCACATTGGCCTCAGTGCCGGAATAGGAATTACCCACGCTGATTTTTTTCGTAGTGAACACAGTAACATTATATTTAATCCCGGTAATGGAAAAATGAACATTGGTTTTCATTCGGAAATCTTAACTAAAGTCTATTTTTCAGGATTAGCTATTGAAGATTATTACGTTGGATTAAACGGGAAATTCTCCACATTCAATTATGATGAATACAAAGACACTTACGTTAATGTAGTACAAGAAAAA
>JBLIBC010000054.1:0-12126 GCA_047632015.1 Glaciecola sp. | reverse complement strand
GACGATCAGTACGATGAGCCAACAAGTACTCCAACAAAAGAAAAACCAAGAGATCACTCAAATCATCAAGAGGATGTTGAACAAAAGGATGACACTCCTAAAAAGCTAATTAAAAAAGGGAAGACACCCGTTGGTGTTACACCTTGATTGTTGTTCCTGTTTGTTTTTCTAGGATGTCGCCAATGTAGTTGAGCACTTCCTTTTGACCTGTCTTTTTCTCAGCCGAGGTTTGAAACATTGGAGGTAATTCCTCCCAAAACTGAAATAGTTTATCCTCAAATGCAGCCACGTTCTTTTCAAGTTCTCGCGGCTTCAACTTATCAGTTTTGGTAAACACAATACTAAAAGGAATTTCTACCTCACCTAAATAACATAAAAAATCAATGTCAATTTGCTGAGGCTCCAAACGAGAATCAATCAAAACAAAAGTGTTTATCAGCTGCTCTCTTTTTTCCAAATAATCATTAATCATTTTATGGAATTCAGCTCTTTGTTTTTTTGAAACCTTGGCATAACCATAACCTGGCAAATCCACCAAGTGCCAATTGTCATTTATCAAAAAGTGATTAATTAATTGCGTTTTCCCTGGCGTACCTGATATTTTGGCTAACTTCCTGTTACCGCAAAGCATGTTAATCAAACTGCTTTTCCCCACGTTTGACCTTCCTATAAAAGCAATTTCCAACGTTGGAACGTTTGGACATGCGGTGTAAGTACTGTTACTCACGACAAATTTCGCCTCTTTTATCTGCATCTTAATCCTGTAATTTGGTTTGAAAAACTCATTGAAAAACTCAAAGATAAGTAATTACCCCTTGCTGTAATCAAAAGACATTTACTACTTTTGCACCCCTTTACCAACAATACCCATGACAGGCAACAAGCTACTAGGAGTAATCCTAAAATGGAGAATCAAACACGTGAACGACAAACGTTTTGTCATCTTGCTTGCATTGATATTAGGTGTAGGAGTTGGTATCATGGCTAGTTTGCTAAGAAAACTAACCCATTGGATTGAAGGGCTTATTCAAAACGGAGTATTCAACAGCTTTGACGGGTTATTGTATTTTGTACTACCACTAGTAGGAATCTTTGTCGTCGTGTTAATAGTAAAATATGGCGCGAACAATCACCTTCCGAAAAGCGTATCCTATGTGATATTTAACATTGGAAACAGAAATGGGATATTCAAACCCATACACAGTTTTATGCACGTTATTACCAGTGCATTAACTGTTGCCTTTGGAGGATCAGTAGGGCTTGAAGGGCCTGCTGTACTTACAGGATCGGCAATCGGAAGTAATCTTGGGCAATTGTTTCACTTGCCAAAAAAACGTCGCTTGTTGTTAATTGGTTGCGGTAGCGCCGCGGCAATCTCCGCACTGTTTAATTCACCAATTACAGGAGTTATTTTTGTGCTTGAAATCATATTGGTTGAGGCTAGAGTTGCTTTCATGATACCTTTACTTATAGCGTCTGTAGCAGGTACGCTTACCTCATCTTTGTTGGTCGGAGACACAGCATTGTTTGAGTTTCCTGCACTTTCAAAAACGACTTTAAAAGACATTCCTTTTTATGTTTTGCTTGCATTAATTACGGGGGTACTATCCATTTACTTTGTAAAAACTTCTGAATTCTTAACCACAAAACTCGGAAGTCAAAAAAATCCGTTCAAGCGGTTTTTAGTCAATGGAGGACTTCTAGGAGTTGCTTTATTTTTAGTCCCGTCACTTTACGGTGAAGGTTTTTTTACCATTCGGAAAATACTAAGCGGGCAAGAAAACTCCTTACTAGAAAACACCTTTTACGAAAGTTTTTTTAGCGGAAGTGATCTCTTATCCAACCCATGGATGATACTTGCTTTTTTAGCTGTGTCAGTAATCCTGAAAGTATTTGCTACGAACTTCACCAAACTTGCAGGTGGAAATGGTGGCGTATTTGCTCCTTCCTTGTTTATTGGAGGATTGACAGGGTTTGTATTTTCACGTACCATTAACGAACTAGACATACTGCGGTTCAAGCTTTCGGAAACCAATTTCACCTTGGTTGGAATGGCAGGGATTATAGCTGGAATCATGCACGCTCCTTTAACAGCCATATTCCTTATTGCCGAAATCACTCAAGGTTATGAATTGTTTATTCCACTAATGATAGTGGTTGCGATATCTTTTGCTACTTCACAAAAAAACAGTGCCTATTCCTTTTACACTAAAAAACTTGCTGAAAAAGGGGAGCTCGCGGCCTATGACAAAGACCACAGTTTACTAAGTGAAATTGGTGTTTTAAAAGTGATTGAAAAGGACTTGAAAACAGTCAACGAAAACGGAACCTTAAAAGACTTAGTGGATACTATATCTGAATCCACCAGGAACATATTTCCAGTGATAAATGATAGTGGAGAGCTTAAAGGAATAATATTATTGGATGATGTACGTCATCTTATTTTCAATCCTGAAAAATACAACATCAGCCTAAAACACATTACGCACGACTCCCCTGCTTATGTTAATCACGACGAAAAAATGGATGCTGTGATGGCTAAATTTGACAAATGTGGAGCATGGAATTTACCGGTGCTCAAAAAAGGAAAGTATTATGGTTACTTATCCAAATCCAAAATATTTTCAGTTTATCGAGATCAGTTGCATTGCGCTGATGAGGAGAGTTATTGATTGTATTCTTGTCAATATTTTAAAATCAACAATTAGTTTGTTGATTTGGCAAAAAGAACCTTGCAGTTATACAGGTGCTTTTTCAGTATAAACCCTATCTTTATCACCCAAATTCAACACCAAAAAAATGACTAAATTTCTTTTGACATTTGTGACCTCTATAGTTTTACTAAACTCCTGTCACTTAATTAGTAACAAGGGCGGTTCCGATGGAAAAAAAGACAGTGGGTTGTACTTAATTGAAACTGATTTTGGAGACATGAAAATCAAGTTATATGACGAAACACCTTTGCATAAAGCAAATTTTGATTCCTTGGTTAGTCAAAAATATTACGACGGAATGTTATTCCATCGAATCATGCAAAACTTCATGGTTCAAGGTGGTGATCCTAATTCAAAAACGGCAACTCCAGGGCAGTCTTTAGGTACGGGTGGGCCAGGTTATACTATCCCTGCTGAATTCGTAGATACTTTGATTCACAAAAAAGGAGTTTTAGCAGCAGCGCGCCAAGGAGATCAAGTTAATCCTACAAAAGAGTCAAGTGGAAGTCAGTTTTACATTGTGCAAGGCAAAACAATTTCAACAGCTGAATTAGCTCAAATGGAGGCAATGGTGAACAATGCAAAAAGACAACAGTTGGGGTATGATTTATTTAATGCGCCTGAAAACAAGGACATCAAAGACCAAGTGGTTTATCATCAAAGTTTAAGGAACACAGATTCGGTAACCTACTATGCTAATAAAATAGAAGTGTTATTAAAAGATACTTTTCCAAAAGTAAAATTTTCCTATTCTGAAAAAGCAAAAACTGCTTATTCAACAGTAGGAGGAACACCACAATTGGATGGTGGCTATACAGTTTTTGGAGAAGTGATTGAAGGCCTTGATGTGTTAGACTCTCTTGCCAAAGTAAAAGTTGATCCAAAAAACAGACCATTAGTGGACTTAAAAATGACAATTAAAAAATTGTAATAGCATTTTAGTAAAGTGAATTATATCCGATACCATGGAAGAAAAAATTAAGGAATTCGAACAAGACATTGAAAATCTTTTAATTGAGTCGAATGACGAGGCTGAAAGTTTTAGAATTAAGTTTTTAGGTTCAAAAAATGTATTGAAGGACTTGTTTTCTGAAATTAGAAACGTACCCGAAGGCAAAAGAAAAGCTGTTGGTCAGTTGATTAATAAGTTAAAAAACAAAGCTCAGGAAAAGTTAGAAAAATTTAAAAGTGAAGTAGAAAGTGAGGCAGAAGAAAGTTCAGAACTAGATTTAACGTTACCAGGTGAAAATGTATCCTTGGGTTCCAGACATCCTATTAGTTTAGTTACAGAGCAAATCATTGACATATTTAAACGCATTGGTTTTAACGTGTCCGAAGGTCCGGAGATGGAAGACGATTGGCATAATTTCTCTGCTTTAAATTTACCAGAGGAACATCCAGCTCGGGACATGCAGGATACTTTTTTTATTGAAAAAGACCCCGATTTTTTATTGCGTACACATACTTCCTCGGTTCAAGTTAGGGTAATGGAAAACCAAAAACCACCTATTAGAACCATTACTCCTGGTAGGGTTTTTAGAAACGAGGCAATCAGTGCAAGGGCACATTGCTTTTTTCATCAAGTGGAAGGATTGTACATTGACAAAAATGTATCCTTTGCGGACTTAAAACAAACTTTGGACTTTTTTGCCAAGGAGTTATTTGGAGAAACTGCTAAAATTAGAATGCGCCCGTCTTATTTCCCCTTTACTGAGCCTTCTGCCGAGGTTGATGTTTCTTGTACTTTGTGCAGTACTAGGGGGTGCAATGTATGTAAATACACAGGGTGGTTGGAAATTTTAGGTTGTGGAATGGTTGATCCAAACGTCTTAAAAAACTGTGGCATTGACCCTGAAGTGTATTCCGGATTTGCATTTGGAATGGGCGTAGAAAGAATAGCTCAATTAAAATACCAAGTAAAGGATTTAAGGCTGTATTCAGAAAATGACGTGCGCTTTTTAAATCAGTTTAAGTCAGCCTTATAATTCAATTGAACCATGTTTAAAAATTTCATCAAAGCAGTTGTCGCTGTTTTAATCATTGCTCTTAGTGGGTGTAACTTATTCAAAACAAATGGTCCTTCCAACAGCACTCCTAGCAATTATGAAAAATGGGAAGCAAATGAAGAATATCAAAAATCCTACATACGAGGATTTGATTTAATACACACCAAACTGAAAGTAGCTTTTGATTGGGAAAAACAGCAATTAAACGGAACAGCTGAATTGACTTTACGTCCTTATTTTTATGCAAGTGACACCTTAGTTTTAGATGCCAAAGCAATGGACATCAAACTTATTTCGCTTTTGAAAAATGACGGAAGCAAGAAAAAATTGAGTTTTGATTATGACTCCGTAAAGGTGAACATCAAATTAGGGAAGGAATACACCAGGTTAGACACCTTAAAATTATTGATTGATTATGTATCCAAACCTAACGAGGTAAAAAGCGCAGGAAGTCACGCGATAAGGGAAGCTAAAGGTTTGTATTTTATAAATCCACTCGGTCGAAACAAAGTAAAAGCACAACAAATTTGGACACAAGGTGAAACAGAGGCGTCTTCATGCTGGTTTCCCACTATTGATGCTCCAAACGAGAAATGCACGCAAGAGATTTACATCACCACAAAAAGCAAATACAAAACATTAAGTAATGGCTCGTTAATCAGCTCAATCGAAAACGATGACAACACAAGAACAGATTATTGGAAGCAAGATAAAAAGCACGCACCCTATTTGTTCATGATGGCTATTGGAGATTATGCGGTGATTGAAGATACTTGGGAAGGAATCCCTGTAAACTACTATGTAGAACCAAAGGATTCAGCTGATGCCAGGTTAGTGTTTGGAAATACACCGTTGATGTTGGAGTTTTTCTCCAATAAACTAGGTGTTAAATATCCTTGGAGCAAGTTTTCACAAATTGTTGTGAGGGATTACGTGTCGGGTGCAATGGAAAATACATCCGCTACAATTTACGGTGATTTTGTGATGAGGAACAAACGTCAATTGATTGACGCAAATTACGAAGACATCATTGCTCATGAATTATTCCACCATTGGTTTGGGGATTTAGTTACTTGTGAGTCATGGTCAAATTTAACTTTAAATGAATCATTTGCCACTTACGGTGAATATTTGTGGAAGGAACATTATTACGGAAAACTTTATGCAGAAAGACATTTGTACATTGATTTGCTAAAATATTTGAATGACGAACCATGGAAACCCATTGTCAACTTTCATTTCAAACACAAGGAAGATATGTTTAACCGACATTCTTATGAAAAAGGTGCGTTGGTACTCCACCAATTGAGAAAATACATTGGAGACGATGCATTTTTTGAAGGGTTAAAATTGTACTTGCAAACCAATCAATATAAAACAGCTGAAATTCACAACTTAAGAATGGCTTTTGAGGAAGTCACAGGTACTGATTTGAATTGGTACTTTAACCAATGGTTTATGGAAAAAGGACACCCTGTACTGAAAATTACACATCAAGTACAATCCGATTCTTTAATTGTAAACATTAGTCAAGTGCAAGTTGAGCAAGGAATTGGATTATTTGATTTGCCACTTACTTTGGCAATATACGAAGGTCCTAATGTCAGAAAAGAAAAAGTGCAAGTGAACTCACTAAATCACGAATTCATTTTTATCGTAAATGACGATGTTGATTGGATGGGAATTGACCCTGACATGGGTTTTTGTGGTGAAGTGGAGGAACATTACAGTGCTGAGCAAGCATTGTTTGTTTTCAACAACAGCAAACATTACAAGGACAAAATATTGGCCTTAAAAGCAATTAAAGGTGACACTAGTGCTGTTGCATGGGAAGTGTTACAAGCCGCCAGCAAGGATACTTTGGAAGCTTTTCGTAGAATCTCCTTGTCCTTTTTAGGAGAAACCAATGAGGCTGGTACGGACGAATACAAAGATAAGTTGATGTTAGCGAGCGAAAGTGATCAGGTATCGAAAGTAAGAGCCACTGCAATCAAGATGTTATCCAAACACTATAAAGAGGATTCGACTTTGATTCCTTTGTATAAAAAAGCTTTGGATGATTCGTCGTACTTGGTGAATAATGCCGCGATTAAGGCTTTATATAAAATCAAAAGAGAGGATGCTTTGCTGCGGGCCATTGATATGGAAAAGACTGACGATTCAAGGACTTTGTATACGCTGAGTAAATTGTATGAGGACGTTACAGATGAGAGTAAAATTAAGTTTTACATGAAGGCTCTCGATTTGACTGAAGGGTATTACAAAAAGGCAATTCTTGAATACTACAGGAAATACCTGAGTATAAAAAGTCATGAATTCATATGGAAAGGCATGAAACAATTAAAGGAAATGGCGATTTACGACAACGACAAAGACATCCGTCGAGACGCGGGCCTTGCTATTCATGAACTACACAAGGTTCATTTGAAAAGACTAGAAGACATTCGCAAAGATATTACTGACAAAAAAAGCTCTAGTAAAGGGAAAAACCACGATTTAAAAATGCTTCAAGAAAAGGAGCAAGAGTTATTGGAAAAAGAAGCGTTAATTCAAAAACTAATTAACGAGATTATTGAAGGAGAAACCAACCAATCTGTGCTTGACGCATGGGAAAATGGTGAGTTTGTAGTGCTGGAAGTAATTGAAATTGAAACCGAAACTAAAGTATTAGAATAGTGCATAATCAATTGTGAAATGAATTGCAACTTGTTCTTATTTTTTACGGATTTTCAAAATTATCAATGTCTGTCATTTCAAAATAAGAAGCGAGTACATCCAAAACAATCTTTCAACTAAAGCGTTTTCTTTCATGCTTCTGAGGTTAATAATAATTAATTTACCTTTAAAGCATCGTTTATATTAAAACACTTCAAAATGAAACACATATCTGAGTCTGCGACCACACTTACTGAATTAATGATTCCATCGTATGCCAATTTTGGAGGAAAAGTGCACGGAGGAATAATTTTATCGTTGATGGATAAAGTGGCTTATGTTTGTGCCACCAAACATGCTGAACAGTATTGTGTCACTGCGTCCGTGTCTGGAGTTGATTTTTTAGCTGCAGTCAATGTGGGAGATTTAGTTTCGCTTAAAGCAAGTGTAAATTATGTTGGAAAATCTTCGCTAATTGTGGGCATTAAAGTGATTGCCGAAAACATAAAAACAAAAACAGTCAAGCATACTAATTCGTCTTATTTTACATTCGTAGCTATTGATGAAAATGGTAAGCCGTCCCATGTGCCTGGATTAACATTAACTTCGGAAAATGAAATTAGGAGATTTGCTTTAGGGAAATTACGAAAAGAATTGACTCTTCAGGATAAAAAAGAATTTGCTGACTTAAGTAAAAACATCAATTTTTCAGAAGAAATCAAAAAATGGAAAAATGAAAACTGTTCGGTTGACTAGTCAAGTAAATTAAATATTATCTAACTACTGTAACTGTACCTGTTTGCGTTCTCTTTTTCCTACCCCCGTAGTCTTCCTCGGTGCTGTAATACATTTTCCATACATATACATCATTCTGTACAATTCTTCCCTTATAAGTCCCATCCCAACCCTTATGGATATCATCAGCTGTAAATATCTCTTCTCCCCATCTGTTGAAAATATAAAATTGAAAATCTTTGATATTAACTCCTTCAGCAAAGAATAAATCGTTAGTACCATCGGCGTTTGGACTGAAGGCATTTGGAACAAAAATGGTAGAAGTACATCTTTCAGCAACTAATATAGTATCAGTTATTTCACATGATGTTGCTGCTGTAATGATTGTAAATACATAACTACCGCTGGCCGCAATTTCAATTTCTTGAAACGTTGATCCCATTTCCCAAACGATGTCATTTCTTGTATTCGTTTCAACAGCTAAACTTAAATTTCCGATTGTTTCAAAACAAACTACGGTATCCGCAGACTTGGTAAAAGTCGGAATTGGGTTTACTGTCAGTAACATGCTGTCTTCCCCGAAACATCCATTTACGTCAGTCACAGTTAACTTATAAGTACCTGATGAATCTAATGTCAAGTATTGACTTGAGCTACTAATATCCCATTTCAAGGTTTCAGGATTTCCATCAAATGAAGGATCACCAACTATCACTGATTCTCCTTCACAAATAATCAAGTCGCCACCTAAGTATACTACTGGATTACTGTTTACTGTCAAGGTAGCAGATACCGAATCTTTACAACCATTAACATCGGTTACCAATACTGTGTATTCTCCTGCAGTGGAATCAGTAACACTTGCTGTTGACTGTCCTGATGCCACTCCACTCCATTCGTAACTAACGTAGCGAGAACCTGGAGTAAAACTAACTGGCGTGGCTCCAAAACACATTCTGTTATCTCCCATGCTTGGCGTTGGTAGTGGATGCACTATTAAAGTTCCTGTTCCAGTTCCTATACATCCGTTTTCATCTGTCACTGTCACAACATAGTCTCCATCGGTAGATCCTGAAACAGATGAAGCTCCTCCTCCATTATCCCATGAGTAACTTACGGCAACACTATCAGAAGATGCTGTAAATACTGCAGCTAAACTACCGATACAAATTGACTCGTTGTTTACTGTAATTGCAGGTAATACATTAACTACTAGTAAACCGGTTGCTGTGTTTATACAATTATTAGCGTCGGTTACTTGAACGGTATACTTTCCTGAAGTACTTCCTGAAGTAGAAGACGCTGTTCCTGATCCATTCTCACTCCACAAATATGAATTTGCTGTTGGGGCCGTTGCTGTAAATGTTTGAGCTGTTGATCCAGCACACATTGATTCAGTGTTCACTGAAACAATTGGTAAGTCGTTCACTGTTAACACACTGGTTGTAGTGTTTATACAACCATTAGCATCGGTTACTTGAACTGTATAATCTCCAGCACTTGTACCTGATGTAGTTGCTAATATTCCAGAACCATTTTCACTCCATAAAAAGTCTGTGGCTCCAGCTGATGTGGCTGTAAATATAACAGCTGCATCACCAATACATATTGATGCAGTGTTAACTTGGACAGCTGGTAAAATGTTAACGCTCAATGATGAGGAACCTGAACCTATACATGAATTTACATCAGTAACGGTTACTGTAAAAGACTCGACTACATTTGTACTGTGAGTTTGTCCAGTAACTGAAATATCACCACTCCAAACATGTGAACTTCCTGGATATCCAGCATCAAAAGTAACTGCTGCATCTCCCTCACAAATTGTTTGCGGTGGCATGTTTATTACCGGATTAAGATTTACAATAACTCTTATTGTATCATAACCTGCACAGCCTCCTCCATCGGTCACGAACAATTCATATGTGGTGCTAACTAGTGGTGAAACTGTAATGCTTTCAGTGGTATTTACACCATCATTCCAATCGTAAGAATAACCTGATCCTATTCTATCTGAAACTAACGTAGCACTTTGTCCTTCACAAATCGGAATGTCATTTCCAAAGTCAACGGCAAGTGCGGGTAAGTATGCTAAGTAGGTTGTATCATTTGCAATACAACCTGCTGCACTGGATACTTGTACCCATACATTTCCTAAATCTTTTGTAGTATAACTACTTGCTGTTTCAGAAGATTTGTCATTCCATTGGTATATTGTTCCTGTGCCAATAGCATCAAAAGTGGAAGTTATTCCTGGACAAACTTTTACAGTATCTCCAAGTTCCACCGTTGGTAGTATGTTTACCACAAGCGTTGCTGAAGATGTCCCGGTACATGAATTGGCATCAGTTACAGTGCAATTGAATGTACCAGCTGTACTTGAACTGTAGCTGGAATTAGTTAAAGTTGTCCCAGTTATTATATCTCCACTCCATGCATAGCTCCAACCTGTTCCAGTCCCAGCATCAAAAGACATGGCTGGATCACCTTCACAAATTACCAAATCTTGCAATGAAACAACAGGATTAGGATTTATAGTTACAAGTACCGTGTCAAATCCTGCACATCCACCAGCATCAGAAACTTCCACATAAACAGTACTTGTTGCTGATACCGTGATGTTTTCAGTACTTTCTCCCGTGCTCCACAACACTGTATTTGTTACAGCATCATAATCACTACGGAGAGTGAAGGAATTTCCTTGACAAACAAATTGATCAGGACCTAAATCGACAGTTAAACCTGGGGGAACGGTTACGATTGCTGTATCACTACCTACACAACCATTAGTACTTGTCACAGTAACGTATACTGATCCAGCTTGATTAGCCGTGAATGTTTGACTACTTGATCCATCATGCCATTCGTATGTTGCACCTGGGTTTTTAGCGTCAAAATCAACAGAAGATCCCATACAAAGACTTTTGTCGGCGCGTAAGTTAACGTTGGGTCTGTCGTCGGTCACAAGATTGTTTCCAACAGAATCTCTGCAGTTATTGAAATCTGATACACTCAACAAATAGAATCCCTGGATATTTGTCCTATACTTTCTTGTTGTTCCTACCTGAGATTTTGTTGTAGCTGATGCATTATCGGAATATTCCCACAAATAGGTAGCATAACCAGCTCCTGCATCAAATTCAACCTCCGGATCACCTTGGCAAATAGTAAAACTTTGCGCATTTGGTTTCGGCATATTACTCACAACAACTTCAGCTGTATCAGTTCCAATACAGCCTTGCTGGTCCGTTACTACAACAACTACTTGCGAAGTACTATTTACATTTATTGAGTCTGTGGCGGCACCCGTATTCCAAGTAATAGTATTCGATGCAGTAGTATATCCAGAGTTTGTAACAGTGTAAATAGCTGCTTCTCCTGGACATAAATTTTGATCATCACCAATGTTAACTTGAAGTGCACTTTGCAAACTAACCAAAGCCGTATCATGTGCAATACAATTATTACCGTCAGTAATGGTGACAAATACGGTTTCAGCAGTTGTCGAAGTGTAAGTTTGATCCGTACTTGAATCTTGCCATAAATAGGTAAAACCGGCTCCTGCATCAAACACTGAATTAGAACCTGGACATATTGAACGGTCATTAAACGTCACCGCTGGCAATGTATTCAATGTTAATGTTGTACTTGTATTAGCAATACAGCCATTGTTATCTATTACTTCCACATTAAAAGCACCTGGCTTTATTGTAGTACAAGTTTGAGTACTTCCGGTCCAGGTTCCAGTCCATGAATAAGATACAAAACCTGCACCAGCATCAAATACCGCTGCTGGATCACCCTCACAAATTTCCTGACTTGGGATTGAAATATTTGGATTGTCGTTGATCACAATGTTAACAGCGTCTGTTCCTGAACACCCACTTGCATCTGTTACTGTTACGTCTATTTGACCAGTAACTGAAGTGGTAATACTTGCAGTTGATTCACCTGTGCTCCATAAAATTGTATGAGTTGCAGGAGTGTATCCCAAACTTGTAATATCTAAAGTAACA
>JBLIBC010000053.1:0-12220 GCA_047632015.1 Glaciecola sp. | reverse complement strand
ACTGACGAATTTTGGCGATAAATCTTTTATTAAAAACCTATTCTCATACAGCATCTGAAACCTAAACGATTCTTTGGATTGCTGTGCTAAGTTAGTGCTAGAAAATAATGGGGATCCTTCAAATAACGAAGGAAGTAACAGAGACGTGTTGATGTTGGCTGTCATTAATTGACATACCATCACCATCATTATCGCAAGCAAAAATCTCATTATAATATTTTTTACAAATATTATAATTTTTCTTTTGCATTCAATCTTAAATTTATTATTTTATATTTTTAATTGTAGATAAATTCAAAATTAATTCATCAATCTCAGTTTCTGTATTAAAGGAATGAATGCAAATCCTCAATCTTTCTGATCCAAGTGGCACTGTAGGAGATAGTATTGCTCGAACATCAAACCCTTTTTCCTGAAGATATTCACTGCTTTTTTTTGATTCTTTATTTCCTGGTATCACTATGCACTGCACAGCTGAATCACTTGAAATCAGTCCCTTTAAATTGTTTGCATCGGCTGCAACTTTAAAATACATGATGTTTTTTTGAAGTAACTTGTTTTGCTCATTGGTCCTCATGAACGAATAAGCATCCTTTATAACTCTTACAGCCATAGGAGGTAAGGCAGTAGAATAAATGAAAGAACGAGAAAAATTTACCAAGTACTCCTTTATTAAACCCGAAGCCAGAACAGCAGCTCCGTGACACCCTAAGGCTTTACCAAAAGTCACTAACCTAATAGCTACTTCATCCTCTAAACCTAAAGCCTGTACTAATCCTTCTCCATTATTCCCATACACTCCAACAGCATGAGCCTCATCAACCACTAATGCAAAATGACGCCGTTTACTTAGTTCCACTAACTCAACCAAAGGAGATTTATCACCATCCATAGAGTATACTGATTCTACAGCTACGAAAACGTCACCGCTGATCTCGTCCTGTAACTTCAAATATTTTTTCTCCAAATCTTCCACGTCATTGTGCTTGAAAGAAAAACTTTTTGCAAAACTTAAGCGCATACCATCTTTTACAGAAGCATGAATAAATTCATCGTAAAAAATTACATCTCCCTTTTGAGGAATCGCTGAAAACAAACCGATATTCCCTACATATCCCGAGTTATAAACTAACGCAGACCCTGACTTATGAAAGTCAGCTAAATCATCCTCTAAACCTTCAATTAAAGCATAATTACCCTGCAATAAACGTGAGCCTGTTGAACCCACAGCATCCGTGACATTCACATTTAATAACCTCGCTATTCCTAAATAATCATTCGAACAAAAATCGACTAAGCCATTTTTTGATTTCAACTCCCTGAAACTATTCTCGCTTTTACGCCTATCAAGTTGTTTTTGAAGTTTTTCAAACATGGTGAAAAGAGGATCTCAGAATTTATTTAGTTTCCAGTATTTTATTGTAATGTTTGGTATTCCCTGGATCCAATTTAAGTAGCAGTTGAACTACCCTGTTTTTCTCGGCTTGCGACCTTGTTTTATACATGGAAACAATTTCGCTGTACTTACCTAAAAAGAAAATTTGAAGCAAATAAGATGATGGTTTAACCTTGTGAATTGCCTCCAATTTTGTCAATGCATTAATTAAATTAACATAAGCCTCACTTTTTTTATCCTTCATCATGTCCAATCCTTTTCTATGGTACATGTACAAGCATTCTCTGAAAGGAGTAAAAACGGTATTAGTTAAATTTTCAATCAAGGTATAGCGGTTATTGTCAGTGGTTGGTTTCCAACTAGTACTTGATGAGGAGGTTTGAGCCAAAGAAACTATATCGAACGCTTTTTGATAATATTCTTTGCCTCCTTCCATTGAATAACTATCATAATCCACTCCCAAAATTACATACACGTAATATGCAATAACAGCGGTCAACTCGGACTGATACTCTCCCTGATTAAAGTTCAGTGCCTGTTGGTCATTGTACGTAAACTTAAAATCATTATCATTGATATTGAACATCGACGTTTTGTAATTTGTTCCAAAAACAGGCCTTGATGCACTCACTTGAATCGTAGCACTAAAGCTATTATCGCTCCTAGAATCAATGATAATCAATAATTTGCACTCTATTCTTTCCTCCACTTTGTATTGATCACCCGTCCACCTTTTAGTGTTCACAAACTCGGTAATTCCAGACTCTAAGCTTTCAAATATTGATTTATCTGTACTTTGAACTTTTTGATGATTAACAGTAACTACACAATTAATCTCTTGTGAAAATGCACTTGAGGTACAAAATATAAAAGCCACCATCAACAAGCTTCTATTCACAACCTTTTGCATTCTAATTCCTTTAAAAACCATCTTCTATGTTACTTTTTTAAACTCCTTAATCTTAAAACTTCATCCACCACATCACGTGCTATAGCTTTTTTACTTTTTAGTTCGAACACTTTTGGTTCAGTTTCTTTATATAAAAAAATTACTTTATTTGTCGAATGTTTAAATCCAGCTCCTTTGTCATTCAGCGAATTTAAAACTATCAAGTCAGCATTTTTATTGTTTAATTTACCTTTAGCATTCTCAATTTCATTATCCGTTTCCATTGCAAAACCTACTAGTACCTGCTTGTCTCTTTTTTGAGTTCCAAAATACTTTAAAATATCTTCAGTCCTTTTAAGTTCAATACTTAGCTCACCGTCCTTCTTTTTAACTTTGTGCTGGTATACTTCTTTCGCTGTATAATCCGCCACCGCAGCAGTCATACATGCTACATCAACCATTCCTGCAAAAGCTTTACTTTGCTCAAACATTTCTTTGGCACTTGTTACGTCTATTTTAGCAATGGTTTTGTCTTGTACAATTTCTGAACTTGGACCGCAAATCAAAGTTACATCAGCGCCCCTACTTGATAGTTCCTCAGCAATGCAAATTCCCATTTTTCCACTAGACGGATTTCCTATAAATCGCACGGGATCAATGAATTCGTACGTTGGCCCTGCTGTAACAAGAGCCCTTACGCCTACCAAATCATTTTTTTTTTTGAAATAATCTACAATTTGATCAAATATGATTTCTGGCTCTTCTAAACGACCTTCCCCAGATAGTCCGCTTGCTAATTCACCTTTACCTGGAGGAATAATTACGTTTCCTCGGTCGGTTAACGTTTTCATATTAGTTTGAGTACTATCATGCTTGTACATGTCTAAATCCATAGCAGGTGCAAACCAAACAGGACATCTTGCCGATAAATAAACCGCCAGTAACAAGTTATCGCACAATCCGTGAGCCATTTTTGCTATGGTATTTGCCGAGGCTGGAGCTACTACAAACAAGTCGGCCCACTCCCCAAGCTCCACATGGTTGTTCCACAAACCGTCGTTAGCATTGTCAGTAAAATTTGACAACACAGGATGTTTACTTAAAGTTGATAGCGTCAATGGTGAAACAAACTCTTTAGCAGCAGGAGTCGTAATTACTTTCACTTCCGCATTTGTTTTTACTAAATGCCTTACCAAGTAATTAATTTTATAGGCCGAAATACTAGCTGTTACTCCTAATAATATTTTTTTACCTTTTAGCATACCCTTGTTTACATTCTGAATTTGCTTCGTGCTTCCACATATTTATTAAAAAATAAAGCTCACAAAATTCTGAAAGAATTAATTGTGAGCTCTAATAATATTGACATGATCTGATTACTCAGCTGTGTCGTTTTCCGTATTTGGATTTCTGTGATAAATTTGGTTATCAGTCCACTCTTGAGCAGCAATTAATGTAGGTTTTGGAAGTCTTTCGTAAAATTTTGAAATTTCAATTTGCTCTCTGTTTTCAAAAATTTCCTCCAAATTATCAGAAGGAGATGCGAACTCTTCTAACTTAGCATTTAACTCCTCCTTAAGTTCCAAACCAATTTGATCAGCTCTTTTACCCAAAATTGTAATCAATTCATAAATGTTTTCTCCTTCACTAAATGAGTTAACATCTCTTGTTATTGTTGAATTAACTGCTTTCGTTTTTTTGTAATCCATCTTTATCTTATTTATTTTGATACTTCGTAATTCCTTTGTTTATTTTCTCCTCAATCTTCAATGCTTTCTGTATGTACTTATTTTCCTTTAACATTCCAGCATAAGCTTCATAGTCCAACTTGGCATTTTTATACTGCGGAAGTCTTTCGTACTTTTTTAAGCTTCTAGCCTTTTTTACCGAAGAAAGCAATAGCAAATATACAACTTCTTCTTGGTCTTTCATTGCATTTCCTCCATCGATTTCAGCTTTAGCTCTTTTGAGCGCCAATGAGTAATTTTTTCGTTTCATTGGATTAGTGATAATAATAATGGGATACCGATCCAATTCTCCTTTCACATTCTTCAATAATGTTTGAATTCTACCTCCGTATTTACCTTCCTCCCACGTTTTATGCTCAGTAGTTAAAGTCATAATTTTATCCCACTGAACCTTGGCTGGTACCTCCCTCACCTTTTCAGCATGCTTGTGCTTCGCAAGCAAAGAGTTATAAAACATTTTATCATTAAAACGATTCGAAAAATCAGCAGTATCCATTAGTAAATCAAAATATTCCACTGCATTTTTGTAAGCACCACTAGCTAAAAAATCATAAGGTAAGGTTACTGGCAACTCTTGGTTAAGCTTCTCGAAATATGTTTTTTTAGACTTCCATTTATCTACTTTCTCTTGATCTAATTTCCCAGCTAAGTTATCATACGCTGCTATAAAGTCATTGACGGCATCAATTTTCGAAATTTTCTCTGCATTTAAACCTTTTTCATAATACGCTTCAAGTAATTTTTCCGCAATTGACTCTTTATCAGAAGCACTCTTTTTACTAAGCAACCCCTCCCATAAACCAATGGCCTCGTCGTACTTCCTTTTCTTAAGGTAATATACAGGTAAGCTGTACTGTAAGTTCAACGATTTCGTTTTAGCTTTCTTTTGATACAACTGAACCTTACTCATGTGACTTGCACTTTCATCTTTTTGATATTTTTTCAAATACCTCGCCGCATATTTATTGACCTCACCGTACCTCATCGCCTTTTTTTTCTCAATGCTTTTTTCAGCATATAAGTAAGCCGATTCAACCAATAAATAATGAAGTTCTTCGTCTCTTTTTGTATCTGGATAATCGTTTAATACAAACTGAAATGATTGCAACGCTGCTTTGTAATCTGTTGTATTAAAAAATAATTTTGCATTTTCAAAATCCTTCTTCTCACGTTTTTCGATGAGTAAATCGATTTTATGATTTGCGTCTTTCCTTTTATCACTGTTTGGATATTTTTCCAAAAATATTTGAAATTCCTCCACCGCTTGTGAATTGTATTCTTGATCCAAATTGTACTTTGGTGTAGAATTAAAGTAAGAGTCAGCAATTAAAAACTGGGCTCTTTCAGCATATTTCCCACGTGGAAATTTATCTAGAATTTTTTTGAACTCATACGCAGCCAACATGTAATCCTCCAACTTGTAGTCACAGTATGCAAAATAAAAATAAACCTTTTCCACTTTTGCGGATGTAGAATAGGATTGAATTAAATCCTTAAACAAAGGAGAAGCACTCGCGTAATCACAGTCTTCAAAATACTCCTTTGCCTTTTGTTCTTTCAACTCTACATCGTTGCTCATCAACAATTTGTCTAATTTCCCCTTGCAAGAACTCAAGGAAACTATTAGTGTTAAAAAGAAAATATTTTTAATCATGATACGAAAGTAAAGTTAATGCTTGAATTGAGAAACTATTTGCTGTCCTTTTGAAGGATTATTAACCAATTTTTCGACTAAATATTACACTTGAATATTTCCAGACCTAATTTGATTTAACAAAGACTTGATAGCGTTGTACAATAAATCCAACTCATTACTACTTATACAGTAAGGGGGAACGATGTACAAAGTATTCCCCAACGGCCTCATTAATATGCCTTTATCAATAAAAAATTGATATAATTTATCCCTGCTTTTATTAAAATAGGAAGTGCCAGTACTTGATTTTAAATCAAAAGCCAATATGGTTCCAATTTGTCGAACTCCTTGAACCTCCTTCCTTGTTTGCAGCACTTTAATGAAATCTTTGTGTTTTTGAACTATCCTTTTCACACCATCAAGAGTTTCTTGATTTTCTAGTAAATCCAAACTGGCACAAGCTGCAGCACAGGACAATGGATTTCCAGTGTAGGAGTGTCCATGAAAAAATGCTTTTTTCTTATCCTCTGAATAAAAAGCATCATAAATCTTTTGATGTGTAATGGTTAAGCCCAGCGGCAAATACCCTCCTGTTAATCCTTTTGACAAGCAAATTAAATCCGGTTTGATATTTAAATACTGATGAGCAAATAATTTTCCTGTTCGATAAAAACCAGTAAAAACTTCGTCAGCAATGTTCAACACACCTTTTGCTTTACACATCGACATCAGCTCGTTCAAGTGTTTTACCTTATATGTTATCATTCCTGCTGTGCCCAAAACCAAAGGTTCAAATACAAACGCTGCTACATCGCCACTGTTTAAAAACTGAATCAGTTGCTTTCTTACTTGCTGAAAATTTTGATCCGTTGGCACATCCAAATGAAACACATCAAATAAATTGTCCTCAAATGGTTTTGAAAAATCACTCCTACCCCCTACACTCATCGCGCCATAAGTGTCACCATGGTAACTATCTTTGAAAGCAATGATTTTTGTTTTCTTTTTCCCTTGATTATAAAAGTATTGGAAAGACATTTTTAAAGCCACTTCATTTGAAGTCGATCCGTTATCACTAAAAAATACTTTATCAAAACCATCACCCAACTTGGTAATTAATCGTTCTGATATCTCAATAGCTTTTGGATGAGTAAACCCCGCAAATATTACGTGTTCAAGCTCACCTAATTGCTCATCAATTTTTTTTCTCATGTACGGATGCGCGTGCCCATGAATGTTCACCCACCACGAGCTTATAGCATCCAAATACTTCTTGTCGTCCTCGTCATAAATCCAAACTCCTTTTCCCTTTTTAATAGGAATATTCAAGGAGGCTGTTTTTTCCTGCGTAAAAGGATGCCAAATGTATTTTTCGTCTTTCTTTGCGAGCATTGATAATTCTTAACGTTGCAAACGTAACGTATATTTTTTCTCTCCTGAAAAAATAAGTACTTTTGAAGCTCAAAAAGCTACTTTTAGTAGTGAAAAAATACTTTAGAATGGAAAATGTACTTAAAATAGCAATTCAAAAATCGGGTCGATTAAACAAAGACTCCATAGACTTACTTAAAGAATGTGGAATCAGGTTTGACAATGGAAAAGATCAATTGATGGTGAAGTCACACACTTTCCCAGTTGAATTGTATTTTTTAAGAAACTCAGACATTCCAAACTACGTAAAAGACGGAGTAGCAGATGTAGCTATATTAGGGGAAAACACAGTCATTGAACACAACTGTAACCTTACCTTAGTTCAAAAATTAGGATTTAGTAAATGCCGGTTATCGCTAGCTGTTCCAAAAGGTGCAGATTATAACGATGTAAGTTTTTTTGAAGGAAAGCGAATTGCTACTTCATACGTTCATACTTTGAAGGAACACCTCAAAGCCAACAATGTAAATGCTGAAATTCATGCTATATCTGGTTCAGTTGAAATTGCTCCTAACATTGGGTTGGCTGATGGAATTTGCGATTTAGTCAGTTCCGGAAGCACCCTCTTTAAAAACGGGTTAAAAGAAAGCGAAATTATATTAAAATCTGAAGCTGCATTGTTTACTAACCCAAGTTTAAGTGCAGAAAAACAAGAGATTTTAGACCAAATTGTATTTAGAATAAAATCAATTTTAGCTGCCAAACATACTAAGTACGTCTTAATGAACGCTCCTAACAACAAGCTTGACGAAATTGTAAAAGCTCTTCCTGGAATGAAAAGCCCAACGATTTTACCTCTTGCGGTTGACGGTTGGAGTTCCGTTCACACGGTTATCAAGGAAAAAGATTTTTGGAATTCTATTGACACCTTAAAAAACCTTGGCGCTGAAGGAATATTGATTGTTCCAATTGAGAAAATGTTGGTGTAAAGGATACAACTACTCTCTTCCGATTTTGTATTTGACGTTAAACCTAAAATCATTTCGATTGTAGGAGGGAATAAGTTTGACCGTTTCGTCGTCTATGATTGTCATTCTATAATGTGTGTTTGGAATTACAGCGTCTAATACTCCTTCATTATCAGGAAGCAGATAATGAAGGTTCAAATATAATCGTGACCTGTCGCAATAATTTGCCATTTTACAAAACTCATCACAACAAGGTTCTTTCGAATATTTTAAGGTAAGTTCCTTTATAAACATTGAGATCTCACTTGTGTCAGGCATTATTTCCCAATGAGAACAATCTTCCACTAGATTTGCATCTGTAAAGGATTCAGATTCTTCTGTTTTATTTTTGATTACTTTAAATGAAATGCTGTCTTCCGGTAACATTACTCTTACTACATATCTAAACCCAACAGTACTATATGATGAATCAGGATGAATAAATCGCTTAGCGTAAGCTCCGTCTAAATTTTGCCCCAATTGAAGCGAATGCTTTTCATCACTCCAATTCCCCCCAACAATTAAAACACCTAGTTCATCATTTTTTCTATCGTAAAACCTTTCAATTGCACTCACTAAGGAGTCTTCGAACTCTTGCGTAGCAAGTAACGTGTTTTGACGCAATTCAAATATTTTCTTCCACTTGGAATAAGGATAATTGGTCCATTCAGAAACGTTATTCCCTAAGAACTCGACTGCTTTGGAATTGACCTTTTCATCACGTGAATGACCTTTTAGAAACTTATAACTTGGTATTGTGTGTAAGCTTCCATCAAGAATATAATTCCCTGGAGTAGTGGAATTTCTGTAAAGCACTTCTCGTAAAGCACTTTCTTTGCCGTTACTATACCTACCTCCTGTTTTTCTGGAAATATCGTCATAATGTAATGCGATATCAGTAATGAATGAATTATCTGCTACATAATTACTTTCTTCTTCATCGGTGGTGTAATCATACGCATCTTCTAGTACATATTCTCTTTCCTGCAAAGTGGGAAAATCAATTTCTATCTTAAGTTTTGATCCGGCCTTTTTCAGTTCTTCTCGAAGTTGTTTCTCTTTCCAATTTAAAAAACACCGTGCCTGCCAATAATTAATTCCGACGACCGGGTACTGGTCATATGTTGGATGCCAAAAATACATCTGGGTCATTAGTTCATTATACGAAAAAAAGAAATCATGCACCCACGATAATGTGTCAGGATAAACAGAAACCCTTCGTCCATCGTAACGACACTTATATATTTTACTGTCTAATTGCTTTCTTTTATAAAAACGCTCTTCTCCTGGCTCTAGGTAAAACTTCGCAAGCCTTTTTATTACATTTTCATTCTCCATGTCAATTTCTAATTCCCGATTGACAATCTTTTTACCGTTTATAGTTTTAATAAAATCACCACCCAATTCCATTTTAAAAAGAGAATCCAAAATACAATTCAAGAACTCCTTGTATTCAGCATTGGTTACTTCATTTTTTGAAAAATAAAATGGCGTGTATAACTCATCAAAATTGACAGATGATACATCAAATTGCAATTCTAAGCTTGTACAATAAGGAGTTTTAACCGTATCAAGATTGTACCGAACTGCATTTTTTAACATGACACCTCGATAATTTCTTTCATCAGAATCTTTAGTTAGATGTTTAATTAAATCAAGCCCTGGATTAAAATAAACAAAACCTTTTGGATCCTTTTTGAATGCCGACCCTGAATAATACCCTACTGGTACTTTATCACTTGTCTGCTTAAACTGAAAAAAACTCCTGTGATTTGAATGAAAATCAAAGGCATTAAAAGTGTCAACATGATAGATAAACACATTCTTTTTTGAAGATTCATTAATTTCCCAAGAACTCTTCTGTGAAAAACCATTCGAGGGTAGGTAAAAGAATAACACCGTAAAGACAACGAAAAATCTCATGTCATTAAAATTAGAACATTATTTACTTAGCGACTCGCACTTCCTACATTTTTTTAAATTTTAATCATTTCTTAAACGTAACATCACATGCTTACCAATGTTGCTTCAAATCAAATAATCAAGTAAAAACTTCAAATAATAAAAGCCTCCTGTCGAATAATAATATACCCTCAATAGAGGCGTGGCGTTGACGTATGTTTGTGTTAGAGATAAACTATTTCAAAACAAACTAAATCATTCAAAAACAAAACATCATGAAAAAATCAATTGGGAAAACAGTGAAAATAATGCTAGCAATGATCATTGCAGTAGGCACGCTAACGTTAACGTCTTGTGACAAAAAAAAGGTAGAAGTAGCTAAAGTTAGTAAGGATTTTGTGCATAATTCAACTTTACAAAAGGTTCGTTTGGGGGACGGAATTCCACTTTCAATAAACATGTCGGTAAGGTGGAAAATTGAAGACATGGTAAGCTTCAAAAAACAATTTACCAGCGCTGATGCGTTTGACTCCTTGGTGCTTGCTCCTAGAAAATTAGAGCTTGCGAACAACGTGTCTAACACTTATGCAAGTGTAGACACTATGTTTAATTCACAAAGGCTTAAGTTCATCACAGATTTGAAAGCATACCTTAAAAGTAATTTAGGAGAAGAAGGTATTGCCATCAAAGAGGTAATCATTTCAGACATCATTTTCCCTAGGACGTTTTTAAACAGTAAGGAAAAATTGGCATTACAAGAACAAGAACTTGAAACCATAAGAAAGCAATCTATTATCAATGTGGCAAGAGCTGAAGCGGACAAAAAACAAACCAAAGCGAATGGACTTGTTGCAATGACTAGAGCTGAAGTAGATGCTAAGGTTCAACGCATTAAAGCCGATACTGAAAAAAGCAGACGAGCTAGTAAGCTAGCTAAAGCGGAAACTGAAAAACAAGTAGCTAAGCTAAGAGCGCAATCTGACGCTACCAGAAAAAAACTACTTGCTAAAGCCTCGCTCGAATCAAAAACTGATTTAAGAGACTTGGAACTTGGAAGAAAAAAGCAAGAAGCTCAACTAGAATTTAACAATGACATGAGGATGGCCAAACTATGTAGTGACAATCCTGTTTATGCTACCTACATGGTAAACAAAGAACTAGCATCCAAGGTTCAAATTGCGGTGCTTCCGAGTAATCAAGACGCTTCTGTTTTTAGTAACTTGTTAGGTAAAACTGCAGGTAAATAGTTTGTTTTGAAACAGGGTGATTACCGGAGCAGTGCAAAAACCGTTGAGATTAACTTAAATCGTACTATCTGGTAATCTATTAAAGGGCAGAAATTAGTTTAACTATTTCTGCCTTTTTTCTGTTTGATATTGGAATAAGCGCCTCGTCTTTCATTGTAATGTATCCTCCATCGGACCTGACATATTCCCTGATGAAATCAGTGTTAATTAAATGAGATTGATGAACTCGTAAAAAACCTGATCCTCCTAGAATTTGATCAAAATACTTTAACGTTTTTGTGATCATTTTTTTGCTTCCATCTGAAAAATAAAACGTGGTGTAATTGACACTGGACTCGCATCGAACAATTTCATCAATTGAACATATGTGAATTTTATCCTGAGTATGTAGCGCTATTCGCTCAATTTCCTTATTTGCCAAATTACTCTTTAACAACTTGTAATTGTCCACGGTCGCTGCTGCATTACTAGTCAGTTTGTTAACTGCTGCCACTAACTCGTCAATATCTATTGGTTTTAACAAATAATCAACTGCCGAGAATTTAAACGCTTTAATTGCATATAAATCAGATGCGGTGGTGAAAATAATGCGGAAATCGTGTTTATCAACGATTTCCAATAAATCAAACCCTGAACCATCATTCATGTTGATATCCAAAAACACTAAATCAGGACTTTTGGACTTGATCAATTTTAACCCTGACACTACTCCATCAGCTTCACCAATTACTTCAATTTGATCACAATAGTCTGCCAAATCTTGACTCAAAAGTTGTCTTGACTCTTGCAAATCATCAATAATTACAGCTGATATTTTTTCCATCACTTTTAAAATTAATCAGTAATTGCCACTTCAATAGTAACCTTTGTGCCAGACACTTCCCCTTTTTTATTGAAAAAATCTTCAATTAACAACTTGGAACTATTTGTTTCGTTCGCTAATAAGTCTAGCCGTTCCTGAGTAACAATTAGCGCTGTTGACTTATGATTTTCACGGTTATTTATCGTTCCTGCTGCAGCCCTC
>JBLIBC010000052.1:0-12236 GCA_047632015.1 Glaciecola sp. | reverse complement strand
AGAGCTAATGCCTACGATTTAGTAGTGAATGGCGTAGAGTTAGGTGGAGGATCTATTAGAATACATGATAAGGCTCTTCAAGCAAAGATGTTTGACTTGTTAGGGTTTACACCAGAAGAAGCTAAGTCTCAATTTGGCTTTTTAATGAATGCTTTTGAATACGGTGCTCCGCCTCATGCAGGAATTGCTTTTGGATTTGATAGGTTGTGTGCTGTGATGTCTGGAGTTGATAACATCAGAGATTTCATAGCATTTCCAAAAAATAATTCAGGTAGGGATGTAATGATTGATTCGCCATCACCTTTAAGTGACGATCAATTGCAAGAGTTGAATTTATCTGTAAACGATTAATTTTTTGGAGATGTTTTTTCGACACAATCAATTTTCGGTGTTGTTTTTTGTGGTGATTTTCTTACTGTGCTTACTGCCGGGAAGTGAAGTGCCAAAATCAGGTCAGGAACATTTAGATAAATTTGTTCATGCGATCTTGTTTGGTTTGTTCAGTTTTTGCACAATGATTGGTTTTACGAAACAATATCAGTTTTCTGTGTCGTCTTCGCGAGTGGTTTTGATCACTGTCTTTTTTTCAATATTGTACGGTGTATTTATTGAATTATTTCAGGGTTATATATTAACTGACAGGTCATTTGAATGGTTAGATTTATTCGCAGATGCAACCGGTGTGTTAATAGGCTACTTAGCTTTTAAAATGGCTGTAGGAAAGGAATGTAGGTCGCGTTAAGCTTACCTTAATCAATTTTGAATTCCGTAATTAGTCTGTCAACATCCTTTTCTGTAGTCGTTTTCCCTATAGATATGCGGAAAGAGTTTTTGCAAGCTTCCACACTTAGTCCCATAGCTTGTAGCACGTGCGATGGGTTAAGACTTTCCGAGCTACATGCTGAGCCCAATGAAAAGCAAAATTGTTTGTTGGATTTTAGCAGGTTGACGGCTTTCGTTTTTGGTATCTGAATATTGATGATATGAGCACAAGTTGAGGAGCCATTAATTTTTGCTCCTATTTTAATGAAATAGGAAATTATTTTTTTTGACAGAATTTCTATTTTTTCATTGTCTTTTTTTATTAGTTCAACAGCTTTTCCAAAACCTACAATAGCAGGAGTGTTTAATGTACCTGCTCGTAAGCCTTTTTCCTGGGAGCCTCCATGAATGAACTGGGAAAGACTTGCTCTTGGTTTTTTTCTACTAATGTACAGGGCGCCAATACCTTTGGGTCCGTAAATTTTATGAGCAGAAAACGTCATCAAAGCGATGTTGCTGTCCTTCACATCAATGTGAACCTTTCCAATGGCTTGGCTGGCATCGGACATAAATAAGATGTTGTGTTCAAATGCAATTTTACCTATTTTATCTATCGGTTGAATTACACCAGTTTCGTTGTTCACCCACATGATGGATATTAGTATTGTATCATCACAAATAGCATCTTTCAATACCTGTATTGATATTAATCCGTTTTCATCAACAGGTAAATAAGTGACTCTTGCTCCTAAAGATTGTAAATATGCCAACGTATCCAGCGTTGCTTTGTGTTCTGTTTGGCATGTGATCATGTGCTTGCCTTTAACCTTGTATAAATCGAAAACACCTTTCAAAGCAATGTTAATGGATTCAGTAGCGCCCGATGTGAAAATTAATTCGCTCGACTCCGCACCTATGTGGTTTGCTAGTGTGTTTCGTGAATTATTGACAGCCTCTTTTGATCGCCAGCCATAACTGTGCGTGCTGCTGCTAGCATTGCCAAAATTATCTGAAAAATAAGGGAGCATTGTTTCTAATACTGCAGCGTCCACTGGAGTTGTTGAAGCATAATCAAAGTAAACGTCCTTATTCATTTTGAGTATTTTTTACTCGTTTGCATTGAAAAATGAAAAATTGACCGAGCCGTATTTCCGGTGTTGTTCCAATTTGTCATGCTCATATGAAGTTTCTTTTCCGTGTTCAATAATGAGTTTGGCTCCTTTATTATAAATATCCAATGCTAGCAAAGTATCGGCTAAATTTTCAATTCCTTTTAATTGGTATGGTGGATCGGCAAATACAATGTCAAATTTTTCATTAATGCTTTTTATTGCTCGAAACACATCACCTTTGAAAGGAAAGTAATTGTCCATTTTCAACTCTGCTTTTATGCTTTTGTGAAATTGAAAACACTTAAAGTTAGCGTCAACCGAAATTACTTTTAAAGCTCCTCGAGATAAAAATTCGTATGAAATATTGCCTGTCCCTGCAAACAAATCAAGTACTGTTACCTCTTGCAATTCATATTCGTTACTCAATACATTAAATAAACTTTCTTTTGCTTGATCCGTCGTAGGACGGACCGGTAATCCATTTGGAGCTGTAATTCTTTTCCCACGATACTTTCCAGAGACTATTCGCATAAATATTGTTTGTAAAGGGTGTAAAAGTAATGTTTAGATAAGTCGTTTAACGCAGGTGCTATTTTGAATTTACTTTGAATGGCGCCAAATTGTATTTTGTCGAAGTAGGAAAACGACAATTGATGAATTTTATCACCGGTTTTAATTGCGCCAAGTAAAACAAGTTTTATGTTTTGAGGATTAAGTTTAAGTTGTTCGCAGCTATTTAATATGTAATACAATACATCTTCAGGGGCTCCAATTTTGTAAATATTGCCGTGGTGGAATTTAGCATTGTTAAAATATAGAAGTTCTAATTGATTGTGCTTGTAGTTTACATATAGCTCAGTGTCGTTGGAATTAAAGTCTCCTGTGATGCTGTTCAAAAACACATTGCTGTGATGAATTAAATTAAATTCTCCCAATGATTTGTCAAGAACCTCTTTCACTTGATCAGGAACAATGTATCCAAGTATCATGTTTTCGTGCTCGATTGTATCATGCATTAATTCACCGTGCTCTACCGTTCCACAATTTAATTCTATATAGTTCCTAAGTTGGGTCTTGTCAAACAAAGGTTGCGGTACAAAGGTGAATACAGAGCTAGCAATCGACACATTTGTTTTGCCATAAGAACCGTTAAGAGGAAGTGGACATTTGTTCAATGCTCCAGTAAGAAAATCATCACTTTTTTCAGTGAAAACTAGAGGGTATTTGGAATTTAAACTCCACACGGCCACTGCAGTACTTTGCTTGATGTCAGTAATACAAACTGACAAAGTATGATTATGTATTTGAATTGAAAGGTGGTAATTGCTCAGTTTATCTTTTTTGAAAGACGCGTCAACTAAGTGAATTACAGCTTCCATTTTACCAGTTTGATTCGGTGGTTGGCTCGTTCATACTTCCTATTATCAATGACTTGTCTTTGTCAAAATTTTCAGGAAGGGTCGATAATTCTTTTACAAAATCATACTTGGATGTTTTTACTTCAAACACATGAATGTTTCGTCCGTTTTTGTCTACAATACCGGCGTTTATTTCAAATGGATTATCTGAAAAAGGGACATAAGCAATGTTTTTAAGGTCTATTTTTTGATTTGGAAAAGCTTTATCTAAAGAAGGGATCATTTCGATTTCCTCAATGGCAAGTCCGTTTTTAAGGGCTAAGTTAACAGCAGCTGTATCATTTTTGTTGACCAGATACTTTACAATTTTTATAGAATCATTTTTATAAAACCTAATAAGCTCATCCCAGTTGTTGCAATATTTGTTTTTCGCTTCGTAGTAATTTAATTCAGCGGTACGAATAGTGAGTAGTTTTTCTTTGACAATTGATTCTCGTTCGGCTAAAGTGTTGTCAAATGAAATCCTGTCAGAAAAAGTAGAGTATATTTTGCTGATCATGATAATGCTCGCAACTAACAGAGAACCTATAACTATATATTTTGTGGTTGGTTTGTGTAAAGCAATGTCTCCTGATTGATAAAAATATAAAAATACCGCACAACCTAAAATGAAAAAACCGCTCAGTAAAAATGGAGTTTTGCTTTGCTTGTTTACTTTTTTGATTGTGATATTTTCTGCAGTTATTTTTTGATTATCGTTAAAAATAATTTGTTCTGCTGCCACAGCAACCACATAGTCTATCAAAGAGTTGTCAGCTTTGACTCCCTCATACATTGCTTGGTATTTTTGCTTTCCTAGTTGGTTTAAACTGTATTTGTCCTCGATGTCAAATTCCTTTTCGCGTATAAATTCAGAAAGTTCTTTTTGTCGAATACTGATTTTTTCCACAGTCAGAAAGTCTTTGCTTAATTTAGCGTCTAGACTAGCTGTGCTTAACGAATCAATTAAGGGGGTGTATTGCTCCCTCAGTGCTTTTTTTTCTTCAAAAGCAAGTGACGACTGTTTTTTTTGAAGCATAGAACGCAGGAATGGATTATATCCCATGTCTACCGAGTCCTTTATGTTGATGTATACCTTGTCATTAACGTAATAAGCTTTTTCACCGCTAGTAAAAGGGAATATGGTCACGATTATTCCTGCTAATGAAATAATAGCAATTAGTATAGACGAAAGTAGCTTTTGGAACATTGCGATTTTTCTACAAAATTAATACTAGCAAAAATACAATTAAAATTGAGGAGGCTATTTTAAATGAGTAATTTTATTTCCGATTTAAAACGAACTTATTTTTTTTGATTTGAATACCCAGCTTCAAGATATATTTCCTTTTGCACCCACTTCTGATCAAAAGAATGCAATTGATTCTTTGCTTACATTCACGGATTCTTCATTTTCAAAAGAATTGTACCTTTTAAAAGGTTATGCTGGTACTGGGAAAACCACTTTAATTTCGTCATATATTCAATTTTTACAAAGTCGCGAAACCAATTTTATATTGATGGCTCCCACTGGAAGGGCTGCAAAAGTATTGTCTAATTATTCTGGTGAAATTGCCTTGACAATTCATAAAAGCATTTATTATCAGCAAAGCGTTGATGGTAAAGTCGTTTTTAGCCTTCAAAAAAACAAATTGACTAATTGTGTTTTTATAGTTGATGAAGCATCCATGATTGGAAATTCAGGGACAATAGGTAGTTCATTTAATAGTCAACAAAAAACCTTATTAGACGATTTAATTGAATTCGTGTATACGGGAAAAAATTGCAAGCTGATATTAATAGGTGATGTTGCGCAGTTACCACCTGTTGGCACGGACGAAAGTCCTGCGTTAAACATCGACTACCTGAAAACAAGATATTCATTACATGTTAATTTAGATGAATTACAAGAGGTAACCAGACAGTCATTGGATTCTGGGATACTACATAACGCCACTGGATTACGCAGAAAAATAAGTGATAATTCAGTTACTTATCCTTTTTTTGATTTGCAAGAGTACCCTGATATAAAAAAGTTAATAGGGGAGGATATTGAGGATAAGTTATCCTCACATTACAGTTCTGATGGTGTGGAGTCAAGCATTGTAATATGTAGGTCTAACAAACAAGCTAATGGTTTTAACAAATACATTAGATACAATGTGCTCTATTTGGAAGACGAGCTTGCTGCAGGTGACTTGTTGATGGTAGTTAAAAATAATTATTTCTGGATGGATCAAGGTGTCGACGCAGGATTCATAGCGAATGGCGATGTGATTGAAGTCCTTAGGATAATTAATTATGAGGACAGGTATGGGTTTAGGTTTGCTAATGTAAGTGTCAAGTTTTCAGGACTTGTAAATAAAAATTCAGTAACTGGTGAAGTGGAAATGGAGGTAAAATTGTTATTGGACACTTTGTATACTGAAACTCCAGCACTGAATAGGGAGCAAAGTAATGATTTGTATCAAGAGGTGAGTGAGTCATACAGTAACATTAAAGACAGGCGTAAGAAGTTGCAGGCAGTTAAAAAGGATGAATACTTTAACGCTGTACAAGTAAAGTTCTCCTATGCAATAACTTGTCATAAAGCTCAAGGTGGACAGTGGAAAAATGCTTTTGTGGATCAAGGTTATTTAACGGATGAAATGGTGAATAAGGAATATCTTCGATGGTTGTATACTGCTATAACACGTGCTCAAGAAAATCTTTATTTACTTAATTTTCATGATAAATTTTTTGGCGAAAAGTAATCTTTAATATTTAAATGTTCGGAATTCAAAACGACACAATTACATTTGATAAACACAAATTCCAGAAAAACCTTACTTTTGCCTTGTGTTTTTAATTAAAGTCATACTTCTTCCTTTGTCATTCCTTTATGGCGTTGTCATTTTTGTTCGTAATAAACTCTTTGATATAGGTGTGTTGGCATCTAAATCGTTTGATATGCCTGTGATTTCTGTTGGAAACATAACGGTAGGAGGAACAGGGAAGTCTCCGCATGTGGAGTATTTAATTAGATTATTAAAAGAAAATCATTCATTAGCAACATTGAGCCGAGGTTATAAAAGGTCTAGTAAAGGGTTTCTGCTCGCCACGGACAGGCATAGTCACCAGGATGTTGGTGATGAACCGTTACAGTTTTATAAGAAATATTCGGAAGTAAAAGTTGCGGTAGGTGAAAAACGAGTTCATGGTGTAGCTACTTTGATGAATGAATTCCCCAAGCTTGATGTGGTATTACTTGACGATGCATTTCAACATCGGTGGATAGTTCCAGGGTTGAATATTTTACTTATTAGGTATTCAGACATTGGAGACAGGCAGTTTATGATGCCTTCTGGTTATTTACGAGAATGGAGACGTGGGCGAAACAGGGCTGACGTGATTATGGTAACCAAATCTCCAGATGTTTTTTCACCAATCGAAGCAAGAAGAATTACAGATGTACTCGCTCCGAAGCCTTATCAAAAAGTCTTTTTTTCATATATTAAATATTTAAAAATTAGGCCGTTCACCGATTTTGCAGGGGGATTAATAAATGAAGACCCTGACTTTTCGATTGCTGATTACAAAGTATTACTTGTTTCGGGGATTCAAAACGCTACAAGTTTACGAGTTTATTTAGAGCAAAAAGCAATAGAAGTAACGGTGAGTGACTTCAGTGATCATCATAATTATTCAGTTGCTGACTTGTTAAGAATTATTAACGAGTATGACCAAATAGTTGGAAGCAAAAAGATTATCATTACGACCGAAAAAGACAGCATGAGATTATTGGATGAAAGGCTATTTCCAATCTTCCAAAATCATCCAGTTTTTTATATTCCAATTGAAATAGTAATTCATCACCAAGAAAACGGGTTTGACACATTAGTAAAAGATTATGTTCGCAGAAATAAAAGAATCAGCTGATTATTTAATAGGTCTTACAGGTTTCAAAGCCGAAACAGGAATTGTACTAGGGACGGGACTTGGAGGTTTGGTTAATGAAATTGAAGTTGCGCATGAAGTCGCGTATGAAGACATCCCTCATTTTCCTTTAAGCACTGTTGAAAGTCATTCTGGAAAGTTGATTTTTGGCATTTTGGAAGGTGTAAAAGTGATAGTGATGCAAGGCAGATTTCATTATTACGAAGGTTATTCATTACAACAAGTAGTTTTTCCGATTAGAGTAATGAAGTTGCTGGGAGTTAATAATTTATTTATTTCAAATGCAGCTGGAGGAATAAACCCTGAATTTAACCGTGGTGATTTAGTAGTTATAGAAGATCAAATTAATCACTTCCCAGGTAATCCATTAGTGGGAAAAAACATTGATCAATTAGGCCCTCGATTCCCTGACATGAGTGCACCGTTTGATAAAAGTTTTATCAAGGAGGCAATTGGTATTGGAAAAGTTTGCAATTTGAAGATGAAAAAGGGTGTGTATGTCGGCCTTCCTGGTCCGATGCTTGAAACGCCCGCTGAATATAAATACTTAGGAATTATTGGTGCTGACTTGGTAGGGATGTCAACCGTACCTGAAGTAATATCTGCTTCGCACATGGGAATGAAAACATTCGCTTGCTCCATAGTTACTGACGAATGTTATGGAGAAATCAAAGAAGTCAATATTCAAGAAATTATTGAGACAGCAATGGCTGCTGAACCCTCGTTAAGTAGATTGTTTAAAGAATTGATAAAAACACTTAAGAAGTAACAACATGATAAAATCATTTTCAGTATTAACAGCAGGGTTAGTCGGTCTAGGTAGTTTTCTTTCATGTGCAAGTGGTCATTGCGAGTCAAAGATAAATTGCGAAACACAGGTGGTGTTAAAAATTGAAGGGGAAACAGAAGGACAATATATTGTAGAGAAAAGGTTGACCAGAGACAGGTTAGCTATCGATACTTTGAATTTAGATGATTCTGGAGAGTTAAAGTTTGGGTTAGAAGTGGATAAGATTGAAATATTTTCAATCAGAAACATAACCAAACAAAGCGAAATAATATTTGTTGCAAATAAAGGTGATAAAATAAACATAGCAGCTGACTCTAAAGATATTGGAGCAAGTTTTACTTTAAATGGTACAGCGGAAAACGAAAGTCTCACATCGTTTATTCAGCACGAGAGGTCGTTTCAATCCTTTGCTGACTCTCTGAATAAAATTTATTTGAATTTGAAAAAGAACAACATGCATTATGCTGTCGAAAAGGAGTTCACTTCATTATACAAAGCAAAATCAATTGCACATGAGGGTTATGTTAAATCGTTCATAGATGAAAACCCAGAGAGGTTTATTAACTTGCTGGCAGTTAGGTCTTTGGACGTTAAAAAATATCCTGAGTACTATGCAAAAGTGAAAGAAGGGCTTGAGTACAAATTTCCTACCTCAGAACATGTGGTGGTATTTGCAAAAGACGTAGGAAGATTAGTTGCTAGGGAAGTCGGGGGTATGGCTCCTGCATTTACATTGCCTTCATTAACATCTGGTGATGTTAAACTTTCTGATTTTAAAGGTAAATACGTACTGCTTGACTTTTGGGCTACATGGTGTAGGCCTTGTATAAAAGAGATACCAAATTTAAAGGCTGTCCGAGAGCAGTTTTCAAAAGAAGATTTTGAAATAGTAAGCATATGTGTGGATAAAGTAGATTTTAAGCCAAATTGGAAAAGGATTATTGCAAAGTATGAAGCTAATTGGCCTCAATTGTTTGACGCTTCTGGCACTGCTGCTACGGATTATGCTATTGAGTATTTCCCAACTATAATTTTGCTAAATAAAAAAGGTGAAATTATTGCCAGGAACTTGCGAGGTCACGATATTTCTCAAAAACTGCAGGAAGTTTTTGAGAATGATTAAGCATTAATTAGGAGGATTATCTCATGTTGAATTTTGTTACCTTTGAATAGATATTCATTATTTATTCAAACTTGACAAGATGTTCAAGCATTTCCTTTTTATCATTTTTTCTATTGGATCTATTACTGCTCAAGCTTACTGGCAGCAAAAAGTAAATTATAAAATAGATGTGCACCTTGATGACAAACAGCATGTTTTAAGAGCGAGTGAAGAGATAAATTACATCAACAACAGTCCTGATACTATTAAATCAATATATTTTCATTTATGGCCGAATGCCTATAATGGTGAAGCCACAGCGTTAGCGAATCAGCTTTTATCGGCAGGTGAAACATCTTTATTGTACTACTATCAGGAAGACTTAGGGTATATTGATTCACTTGATTTTAAAGTGAATGACAAGAGTTTAAATTGGAATTATCATCCTGAGCATAGAGACATTGCCTTGGTACAATTGAATAAATTATTATTACCTGGAGATAGTGTTTTGATTACTACGCCGTTCAAGATTCAGTTACCACAATCTTTAATATCAAGATTAGGACATGACGAGCAAGCGTACCAAATTTCACAGTGGTTCCCTAAACCTGCTGTGTATGATGATCAAGGTTGGCATCCATATCCATACTTGGACCAGGGAGAGTTTTATGCTGATTTTGGTGATTTTGATATAAGTATTACTTTACCAGGTAATTACCTGGTTGCAGCTACAGGTGATATGACCACGAGTACTAAAAATGCAGAATTCGATTTTTTGCAAAAACAGGAAGCAGCTACAAAAAAGTATTTAAATGACGGAGTTTTTCCAGTAGATTCGGAATTCCCAGTTTCTTCTGACGAAACTAAAACGTTAAATTTTACCCAAATAAACGTGCACGATTTTGCTTGGTTCGCAGATAAGCGATGGCTAGTAAATCATGATTACGTAACGATTCCTAACTCATTTAAAAGGGTGGATACTTGGACGTATTTTTTACCCCACAATGCTAAGCTATGGAAAAAAGGAATCGAGTATGTAAATAAATCCTTGCTGTTTTATAGTAGTGAGGTTGGTGACTACCCATACGGGCATTGTACTGCAGTGGACGGGGATTTAGGTGTTGGAGGCGGCATGGAGTATCCGAACGTGACAGTCATTGGGGAGGTGGACGGAGCACTTGCTCTTGAGGAAGTCATTATGCACGAAGTGGGTCATAACTGGTTTTATGGAATGTTAGCTTCTGATGAACGTATTCACCCCTGGATGGATGAAGGTGTTAATTCTTACTTTGAGAGAAAGTACATGAATACTTATCACCCGCAGGCTAAGTATTCACAGGTAGTTGGGGTTAATTTATCCAGGCTACTCATGGACGAGGAGCCATTATTAAGTTATTACTATTGGTATGCATATGCCTATGAAGCAAGTAGAGGACAGGATCAGCCTGGGGATTTTGCAGCTGACGAATTTTATCAAGAAAATTATGCTTCAGTAGTATATGCTAAATCGGCCGTTTTGTTTAATTATTTGGCTGAATATTTAGGACATGAAGTGTTTGATGATGCAATGAAAAGTTATTTTGAAAAGTGGAAGTTTAGACATCCTACTCCAAAAGACCTGCAACTGATTTTGGAACAAGAATGCGGAAAAAAACTAGATTGGTTTTTTGATGGATTATTGTTGTCAAATACTAAAGCTGATCATGGAATAAAATCGGTTAATTATAAATCGGATAGTACTTATATCAAAGTATTAGTGAAGAATAATTCGAACGTAAAATCACCTGTAAAACTGGATGTAATGAGGAACGATTCGATCCTTTTTTCTTATTGGTATGATGGCTTCGACAGTGAAAAAGCCTTGTTAATTCCATTGTCTGATATTGGTGATGTGGATAATATTGATGCAATTGAAATTGACCATGACCATGTGACACCAGACATGAATCGTGAAAATAACTACTATGAGTTTGGAGTTTTGTTTCCAAAATTGGAGCCATTCGAATCTAGGTTTTTATTGTCGGTCCCAAAGCAAAATAAAACGCAGGTATTTTACGTGCCATTTTTGGCTTATAACGCTACCGATAAATTACAGTTAGGAGTGTTGATGTACAATTCCTTACTGACTGAGAAAAGGATGAGGTACATGATTATGCCTACTTATGGCTACGGAAGTAACAGGTTAGGTGGAGTGTATAAGGGAATTTATTCCCTTTATCCAAAATCAAATGATGTGACCAAAGTCAATTTTTCTTTAGAGTACAAAAGAAATGCATTGCCAAATACTGGGCAAAGTGGATACTTTGATAAGTTAGAGCCAAAGGTGACGTTCATTCTAGACAGAAACAAACCGACAAGACATAAATTTACGATAAGGTATTCTGCTACCGAAATGTTTATTCCAGAATTCAATAGTTTGAAAAATGAATATGTTACTGCTGAATATTCTATCAAAAATAAAAGAGTAATTCATTCTTTTGCTGGATCGGCAAGTGTGCAAATGATAAATGGGAAACAAGGAAAAGTTTGGGCTGATTTCACTCAGAAATTCACATTGGATGACGATGGTAATTCAATTGATGTGCGGCTATTTGGTGGAGTGTTTTTTGGGAAGTCGGCCACGGACTTAACTCATAGGTTTAGGTTAAATGCTGGCAATGGAGCGGATGCTGTAGTTTCATCAGGTGATGATATAATAAGCAGAGGGATGACCGATTATTTATATGATGAGGTGTACCTTGCTCGATATCATTCGTCAACTAATTTTTTAGGCCAACAAGTTTCAATGGAGGATGGGGGGTTCAAAACAGGTTTGTTTTTAGGAGCAAATAATTCTTGGTTAAGTAGTTTAAACGTTACTGTTCCTAGCCCCTCTAAATATTTGAGTGTGTTTGCTGATGCTGGGTTATATCCGTCAGGAGACGCTGTTACATTTGTATACGCAGGAGGTATTCAAATAAACTTATTGAAGGATGTATTTGAGGTTTATTTCCCGCTTACTTATTCCCAAAGTATCCGAAACAATTACGAAGCTCTTGGTTTAAATCAATATACGCAGAAGGTTAAATTCCTTTTTAACATTGGTAAATACTACAATGTGTTCGACTAGGCTTATTTTATTTTCTTTTTGAACGTTG
>JBLIBC010000051.1:0-12266 GCA_047632015.1 Glaciecola sp. | reverse complement strand
GCTGGAACAATGAATGTACAAAACTGTAGCCCCACACGTCAAGTACCCGTTATTCATTTCCACTCTTATTTGGACACCAGTGTTCCTCAACAAGGTGGAACTGGAACTGGGCCATCGAACCATTACACCCCCCCTCTTGATTCTGTGTTGACTGTGTGGAGAACAAACAACGGTTGTAATGAACCTGATACTTTACAGCATGACAGCGACTTGATGCATCTTAAATGGTCAGGGTGTACTTGTAACACAAACAATGAACTTTATCTTTCGTACGATGGAGGACATAGCTGGCATGGAGGGCAAAAAACAGCAACTGGAAACGAGACGTCTAAAGTAGTGAGTGCCAACGACAAAATGTGGGATTTTTTTAAAGACAATCCTCTTTGTGCGGTGTATAGTAAAGTAGTGGTTGAAAACAGTATTGTTGCAAGCCCCAACCCGTTTCATAATACGATTACTATTTCGGTAAATCGTGGTAGGATAAGTGAATACACATTATACAATAGTTTAGGACAACATCAATTAAAAGAATATTTCAAAAAAGGGACCTCGTTACATACCGTACAAACGAGTAACTTACCTCCAGGGGTTTACTTTTTAGTTGTCCAAAACAAGTCCGATTTGTTAACAATTAAGGTGGTAAAACATTAGTTCGAGCCTATTCTGTTAATCATAAAAAAGATGTACTTTCATAAAAAAGTACATCTGATTATGACAAAGAAAACTTCCCTTAGCTTACTATTTATAACCCTCATAGCGCTTTCATCGTGTGTGAGTAAAAAGAAATTAACGCAAGCTCACCTTACCATTGATGAAAAAGATAAGCTCATTCAAGAAAAAATAACCATGTTGGTAGAAAAGGATGCTGCATTAAGCACTTGTCAAAGTTTGTTAACGGTTAGAAAAGAACAATTGGATGACGCTCAAAAACAAAGAGACAATCAAGTGGAGCAAGTTGGTAACTTAACAGTATTATCTACATCGGCGAACGACAACATCAAAGAAACGTTAAAACAACTTGAAGGAAAAGACAAGTACTTACGTTTATTACAAGCAGCAAGAACAAAAACTGACTCCATCAATTTAGCTTTAGCAATAAACCTTAAAAAGGTATTAAAAGATGGTATTGACGACGAAGACATTAACATCGAAGTGGATAAAACAGTAGTTTTTATAAACCTTTCTGATAAAATGCTTTTCACCACGGGAAGCTATAAAATAAATGAAAAGGCAAAAATCACTTTAGGTAAAATTGCTCAAATCATTGAAACTAAGCCTAATTTCGAAGTAATGGTTGAAGGTTACACCGACAGCCTTCCTGTTCAAAAAGATTGCATTGATGACAACTGGGACTTAAGTGTTAAAAGATCATTGTCAGTAGTAAGAGTGTTGCAAGAAAAATACAAAATCAACCCTGACAACTTAATTGCTGCAGGTCGTGGACAATACAACGCTTTAGCCACTAACAACACACCAGAAGGAAGGTCGACTAACCGTAGAACACGTATTATTATCATGCCAAAATTGAATCAATTTTACGACTTATTGAATCCAAATAATGCTCCTGAATAGCGTTAGTAAATAATAACAAAAGGCGATACCATAAATTATGGTATCGCCTTTTTTGTGCCTACAAATTGTATTTATAGAACCATGAATCTCTAATGCCTCAAACCACTTTAAAGTCATTTTCCACAATTGTAATTTTTACAATAATGCTTGTGGTTTCATCGCTAGCACTTTACATTCTAAACTCAGGTTTTGACAGCTTGGGAATTGAATTTAAAATCAACAAAATTGATAAGTTCTCGATTCAAATTAAGACCATTTGTATACTAAGCATGTTTTGGTTCGGATTACTAGCTGTAAAAAAAAGAATCAAAGCTATCCTTGTGGGATTGTCTGTGGCACTGGTCAACAGCTTTTCCACCTTCATGTTACTGGATAAAATAAAAACTGCGTATCACATTGATTTACCCTTTGATGTCATTGCTTTATCAACATGTATTATCATGGTTTTTGTACTTAACAAAAGATACTTCAGTAGAATAATTGAGTGATAATTATCTCTGAAAACACAACACGACTTGCGATGTCAATAGACTAAACTCTCGCTCACCACCTTAAGTAGAATTCCATATATTTAAAATAATAAAACGTGACGATGAGTATGATAAAAAACATGAAATTCAGCACGAAATTACTACTTCTTTATTTGCTTATCTTTTCTGCTATTAACCTTGTGTCTTTAGAATCTATGGTTAAAACCATATCTAATCATGTTTATTTATCAAAAACCATTTACTACTTTTTGAATTGTTTCCCAGCGATTATACTGGTAGTCGCAACACTTGAAATTAAAAAAGAGTTGATCAGTGTTCAATCATGGTTAAGCATTACTATTTGTATTTCATTTTTTATTGGACTTTACTTTTTACATAGGCCACAAAAGGCATTACAACATTTTAATATCGGACATGTTGAATTTACTGAAGAATCTAACAATCAAAATCTGACTTACTCTTGCGATTATAATTTTGATATTCAATTAACGTATGACGATGACTCACCCCAATTTAGAATTGAACTGCAGAAGAATATACAATCAATTTACAACATGCTTAATAATGATTCGAAAAACAATTGTTATCGAAGTGATCTTGAGGACTATCTAAATGAAAAATTTTTAGATTCTATCAATAAAAACTTAGAATTAGGTGAAATCGAAAATATAAGACTTATCCATTTATCAAGTAAAACTTCTGTGAATTATTAACTTACGGTCTGACTTAAGCAGAATGATAAATAAAATCACCCACTGACTTTATCTAATTGTCAGTCAAAACATTAACTCAACACCTTCATCATTCCTTTTGCCTTTAGTAAAGTCTCTTCGTACTCTTGCGTTGGATCTGAATGATGTGTGATTGCACCTCCTACTGAAAACGATAAATATTCATTTGTAGCATTGTAAAGTATGCTACGAATCACCACATTGAAATCAAAATCACCATCAGGTGAAAAGTATCCTATACTTCCCGAATAAACTCCCCTTTTACTTTCTTCATACTCCTCTATCAATTCCATTGCCTTCACTTTCGGCGCTCCTGTCATGCTTCCCATTGGAAAACATTTTTGAATCAATTCAGAGGACGACAACCCCTTGTCTACCTGACAACTAATTGTCGATATAAGTTGATGGACTTGAGCAAAGGTATAAACTCCACACAATTCATCCACCTGTACCGAACCATCTTTTGCTATTTGAGAAAGGTCATTCCGAACCAAATCTACAATCATGATATTTTCACTTCTTTCCTTTTCACTTGACAACAATTCATGTTTCAATTGCTCATCATGTTTGTCATCATCACCTCGTTTTACAGTACCTTTTATGGGTTGAGAAACCACTTTACCACCCTTCTTTTTGATAAATCTTTCAGGGCTTGCACACATGATGTACTTTTCGTCAACCTTGAAAAATGATGAAAATGGTGTTGGCGAATAAGCTGTCAATTCCTGGTGTATTTCAAATGGATTGACACTTGCGTTTTCCGCATAAAATTCATGACAAAAATTCATTTCGTACACGTCTCCTTTTGCTATGTGTTGTTTTATCGCTTTAACCCTATTAATGTACTGCTCTTTAGTTAATCTACTTTTCACCTCCACTTGCTCATTCCCCCTTTGATCCCAACTTTCCTTATCAATCTCCCAACTTTCCTCATCACTTAATTGATGTAACAAATCTTGATCATCACTGCTAACCTCTACTTCATCTCCTTGAATCCTTACTATTGCCTGAGGTTCAAAAAAGTATAAATCAGGAAAATTCAACCCGTCAACATTATCACTAAACAATTTACTTTCAATTTCATTTTTTAACTCATAAGACAAAAAACCAAAAGCCCATTTTTTTTCAGACAAGTACTCACCCAAAGAATTAAAGGCACCTCCAGCACTGCACTTAATGAATGTCTTTTTTCCAAGGGCTACTAAAGTATCCTCAGTTCCGTATTTTTCTTTTTGATTTTGACTAGTCTGATGGCTATCCAGCCAAGCTACGTTATCAAACACAGTAGCATAATTGAATAACTTTTGTTTAAAAGTACTTGATAAGGTGAACTTTTTAACAAGCATATTTGATGCTTAAAATGATTTATCTAATACAATTTCCTTGAGTGCTTTAACCCAATTATCACCACTGTTCATGCTTTTCACAAGCTGTAGCTCTTCACCACCATGTTCCTTGAATATTTCTTGATATTCAGAACCTATTTCGACTATGGTTTCTAAACAATCAGCTACAAAAGCAGGAGAGAACACCAATAACTTCTTTATTCCTTGTTTTGCTAACTCCTCAACTATGACATCAGAATACGGTTGAATCCAAGGATCTCTACCCAAACGAGACTGAAACCCAACAGTATATTTTACCTCGGGAATTCCCAACTTTTTAACCACTTGACGAGTTGTTTCGTAACAAGCTGACCTGTAACAGTACATCCTGTTTTCCTCCGAACTACTAATGCAATCTTCAGGCTTACACCCTGGAACTTTACAGGCCTTGTTAATGTGTCTTTCTGGTAAGCCATGGTAACTAAACAACACGTGGTCATATCCGTCCAAATCATATGACTTTCCATTTTGAGCAAGCACATCAATAAAAGCTCGTTTTTCAAAAAAGCTATTAATCATTCTAAAAGTTGGAATTACTTCCCATTTAGAAATAATCTCCATCATTTTTTGAGATGTTGACCCTGTTGAACTACTAGCGTACTGAGGGTACAATGGCACTATTACCAATTCCGAATAAGCTTTATTTTCAATTTCAGCCATTACATTGTCCAACGACGGCGATTGATAACGCATCCCAAAATACACATCCCAATCGTCGCCCATTACAACGTTCATCTTATCAGCTAAATCCTTCGTATGATATAACAAAGGAGAACCTTTTTCCGTCCAAACCTCTTTGTAAATCGCTGTTGAATTTCCTGCACGTGCTGGAATAATGATTCCATTCACAAGCAGAGTTCGTTTTAACTTAGGATAATCAATTACTCGTTCATCATTTAAAAACTCACGCAAGTATTTTTTAACCGCCTTTTTATCTGGCGAATCTGGTGTTCCTAAATTAACGAGTAATAATGCTTTCATTCCTTACTTCTATTTCTCAACAGCACCCACTTAAAACAACAAAGGATAGCAATTGCTATCCTTTGTTTGATCTAATGTTAACTATATGTGTACTGCTCTTTTACCTGTTGCATCCAAAGCAGCCTCTTTAAGGCTTTCGGTAAATGTAGGGTGAGCATGACAAATTCTTCCAATGTCCTCAGCACTTGCTCTAAATTCCATAGCAACCACTGCCTCAGCAATCATGTCAGCTACTCTTGGTCCAATCATGTGAACTCCTAATATTTCATCAGTAGTAGCGTCTGAAAGTACTTTTACAAATCCATCCGTATCCATACTTGCTCTTGCTCTTCCACTTGCTTTAAATGGAAACATACCTGATTTGTACGCTACTTTTGCTTCTTTCAATTCTTCCTCTGTTTTACCAACAGCTGAAACTTCAGGCCAAGTGTAAACAACACCAGGAACCAAATTGTAATCAATGTGTGGCTTTTCACCAGCTATTGTTTCAGCGACGAAAGTCCCCTCTTCTTCAGCTTTATGAGCTAACATAGCTCCTTTTATCACATCCCCTATTGCATAAATACCAGGAACGTTAGTTTGTAAATTTGCATCTACATCAATCCTACCTCTGTCGTCCATTTTTACTCCAGCATTTTCCAAGCCTAGTTTATCAGTATACGGCTTTCTACCTACACATACTAAACAGTAATCGCCTTTAAGCTCAATGGTTTCACCCTTTTTATTTTCAGCTTTAATACTTACGGTCTTACCTGTTGATTTTACATCAGTCACCTTATGACTCATGTAAAACTCAAACCCAAGATCTTTTTTTAATACTTTTTGCAATTCCTTTCCTAAGGACTTATCCATTGTTGGAATTAATCCCGGCATGAATTCTACTACGGAAACTTTTGATCCCAAACGAGCGTAAACAGATCCTAATTCCAAGCCAATAACTCCTCCTCCAATCACAATCATGTGCTTAGGAACTTCTTTCAAATTCAAAGCTTCAGTGGATGTAATTACCCTCTTTTTATCCAATTTGATAAAAGGTAAACTTGCCGGTTTAGAACCTGTAGCTATAATTACTTTGTCAGTAGAAACTTCTTTTGACTTTCCTTTAGAATCAGTTATTACTACTGTGTTTTTGTTTTTGAAACTTCCAAAACCATTCAATATTTCGATCTTGTTTTTTTTCATTAAAAAGTCAATCCCAGCACAAGTTTGTTCCACTACTTCACCTTTTCTTTTGATCATTTGACCCAAGTTAACTTTCAAGTTTTTCAACTCAATACCGTGCTCTTTAAAGTTGTGCTCCGCATTGTGATAATGTTCAGACGAATCCAATAAAGCTTTTGACGGAATACATCCCACATTCAAACAAGTACCACCCAAAGTGTCATACTTTTCGATGATCGCTGTTTTCATTCCCAATTGTGCACACCTTATGGCAGCAACATATCCACCAGGACCTGAACCAATAATTACTACTTGATAATCACTCATAATTTTATTTTTTAAGTTGACTGGCGGTAATTCCAGCTACGCTAATTTATTACTTTTTACTTTATATCTATTCACTTTAGTTCGTCCGAATAAACTGCCGGATGAAGTGTTTTTAAATTATAGTTAGAAGCCATTACCTCACCATATGCTCCGCAAGAATGTATTTGAAACAAATCCCCTCTTTTAGTTTCAGGCAATTCCAATGCTTTCGCAAAAGTATCTGTCGACTCACATATTGGTCCTACCACATCATATTTTACGCGACTTTCACTGTTTGAACTCACATTCTGAATCAAATGATAAGCCTGATACAACATAGGTCGAATCAACTCCGTCATTCCCGCATCCAATATTACAAAGTTAGTTTTTATCCCATTTTTGATAAATAAAGCTTTACTAAACAAGCTTCCGCATTGGCCAACAATAGATCGTCCTAATTCAAAATGTACTTTTTGACCTGGACGTAATTCCAAAAATTCATTGAAAATCTGAAAATAATTTACGAAATCAGGAACAGGATTTTCATTTGGACTATGGTAATCAATTCCTAATCCACCTCCCATATTTAAAAAATCCACCTTTATTTGACGACTAAAAAACCATTTTTGGATACCATTCACCCTTGAACACAAATTTTTAAATGAAGTCAAATCAGTAATTTGAGAACCAATGTGAAAATGCAATCCGGATAACTCAATGTTATCACAAGCCTCAATCATCTTTACTACCTCATCCATTTCCCACATGTCAATCCCAAACTTGTTTTCTTTCAAACCTGTGGTTATGTATTTATGAGTATTTGCATTTACGTTTGGATTAATCCGTAATGCTATTTTTGCTGTTTTATTTTTTGCAATTGCCAATTCATTAATCACTTCAATTTCTTGAATGCTTTCACAATTGAAACAAAATATATTCAAATCCAGGGCCGTATTAATTTCTGCATCGCTTTTTCCTACTCCAGCAAAAACTACATGATCAGCTTTGAATCCCCTCTCAACGGCCAAAGTCACTTCCTTCCCGCTCACACAATCCACACCGTATCCAGCCTCAACGACTGTCTCCATGACACGTTTGTCAAAGTTGGCCTTCAATGCGTAATGCAACTCAAAGTCGTATTTATTGGCCTCGGACTTAGCCAATTCCAAAGTCGATTTTAATAAATTTAAATCGTAGTAATAAAAAGGGGTTTCTTTCCCTTTAATTGCTTCAAGCAAAGTGTTGTTTTCCATTGTAATTTCCAGTGTTAAATGAGGTGCTAATTAAGCAAAATCAAACAAGCCTTTGTTCAAAGCATTAAGTGCTTTGTTCTTGTTTTCATCATCAATTAATATGGATACATTATGGTAACTTCCTCCGTAAGATATCATTCGAATTGGCACTGTGTTTAAGCATGTGAATATTTTTTCCGCCATACCACCTTGTTCAGCAATCATGTTTCCTACTACACACACGATGGTTTGTTTTTTATCTACCATCACAATTCCAAAAGCTTCTAATTCAGCTACAATTTCATCTAAGTAATCCAGTTTATCAATGGTTACTGACACAGCTACTTCAGAGGTAGTAATCATGTCAATTGGCGTTTTAAATCTTTCAAACACTTCAAATACGCTTCTTAAAAAACCGTATGCTAAAAGCATCCTCCCTGACTTAATTTTAATAGCCACGATACCATCCTTAGCCGCAATCGCTTTTACAGCGCCCCCACTGTTGTCAGTCTCCTGAGAAATAGTTGTACCCTTTGCTGAAGGTATCAAGGTATTCAATAACTTTACCGGAATGTTTTCGTCTTTAGCTGGACGAATAGATTGTGGATGCAATATTTTTGCTCCAAAATAAGCCAACTCAGCAGCCTCGTCAAAAGAGAGTTTAGCTATAGCCTTAGTGTTTTCAACCACTCGTGGATCGTTGTTATGCATGCCATCAATGTCGGTCCATATCTGGATTTCAGTCGCTTTTATTGCATTCCCAATCAAAGAAGCGGAATAGTCACTACCTCCTCTTTTTAAGTTATCAATTTCTCCAAAACAGTTCCTACAAACAAACCCCTGGGTCACAAAAATACTAGTATCAGGGTATTTTGCTATTTCTTTTGGTAAATGCTCCCTAATAAATTCCATGTCTGGCTCCTCATCCTTATCAATCCTCATGGTGTCTAAAGCCGAAATCAAAACTGAATTAAGTCCTAGTTCCTGCAAATGTAAATTGAACAATTTGGTTGACATCAACTCACCTTGCGCAAGTAATGCTCTTTCCTGAAAAATATTGTACACCTGTACAGCAAAAGATTTCATGAAATTGAAATGTTCCTGCACTACAGCATTTCCTTTCGTTAAAAACTCTTCAGATTCGTAAAGTTCTTTGGTAATCACATAGTATTTAGCTTCCAGCGCCTCAATCATTTCCCTTGCCTTAGCCTTGTTGTCCTTACTGAACTCCTCACCAATTGCAACAAGACTATTCGTTGTTCCAGAAACTGCAGATAATACTACAATTTTACGGGAATCATCCTTCACTAAATCTGCTACTTGCTTCATTCTTTCAGCTGAACCAACCGAAGTACCACCAAACTTTAAAACTTTCATCGCAATTACTTTTAAATGTTGTCTCCTTTTTTTTCCCAACATTCAGGAGTTCAAGGGGCGCAAAGATAACACACTCAATACTTTCTTCAAACAGAATGAACAAAAACCTGAACAATAAAATTCGTTACGCTATTTTTTGTCAGCAACAACCACTTTGAATTCCCAAATTCCTTTCCACAGGGCCTTACATGCTTGATACGATCCTAATGCATTATTTTACCTGTCTTTGCTGATAATTCCCAACTTCACATTCATGCGACCTACAAGAAGAAAAATACTACATAATCTGTATAAGCGCTTAAAGGAAGGAATTACATTTTTAGTAATGTCATGAAAAACTACATTCGTAAAACCAGCGTCTTCCATAGCTATTCGATATTGCTCTTCCGTCCAAAATTTAGGCATAGCCCAACCGTCGTACCAAGGCTTCATCATTTTTTCTTCGTCCTCATTTAAATCGGGAGCACTTCGTAAAAAATATTCGCAAATCATTATTTTACCTTGCTTGTCCAAAAGCCTGTGAGCTTCCTTAATTACATTCTCTTTGCTTTTAGCGCGCACGGTACTTTCCTGCGCCCAAAACAAATCAAATGATTCAGCAGGCAAATCAGTTTTTTCCATGTTCTGCAAGTCAAATTGCACCAAATGGTCAAGTTTCATTGCTTTTGCTTTAGCCATTTTAATTTGATACGGAACAATGTTTAATCCTATCACTGAACTGTTAAAGTTTTCAGCTAACCAACAAGCCCCATTACCATATCCACAACCACTGTCTACTACTCTCCAATCATTTTTTACTCCCGCAAATTCAGCTAATTTTTCATTCATTCTGAACAAAGACTCCCTGTGTGACTTTGCTTTTTCATCAAAAAATCCAAAGTGCATGGATAAATCTTTTTTATTTGTCCAAATTGCCATATAATCAGCAGCTGAGGATTCATAATACCTGTTGACTTTGTAGTCTTGACTGTCCTTGTCCTTTGTCTTACTAGAATTAAAATCTGATCTGTATCCCATGATTCACAAAATCAAAATAATTATCCGCAAATTTGCTCCATGAAAAGGAAAATCATTACAACCGACGATGGGTCATCATCACTTTTCGTTCCTGAATTGGATGAAACTTATCACTCTACTTTTGGAGCGGTTAATGAAGGTTTGCATGTTTTTATAAAAAAGGGATTTGAGGAGAAAAAACATTTAGATCCGCTGCGTATTTTAGAGGTGGGCTTTGGCACGGGATTAAATGCTTTGTTAACAGTGCAAAAAAGCATTCAACAAAATATAAAAGTTCATTACACTGGCTTAGAAAAGTATCCAATTACAAGGGAAGAAAATGCTGTTATCAATCACGGGAAACAGCTTAATATGGAAAAGGAATTCCACAGCCTTCATGATTGTAATTGGGAAGTAGAAAATAAAATTACCAATAAATTTACCTTAAAAAAGCTTCAATTTGACTTGGTAAAAGACGAACTTTCAGGCACTTACGACTTGATATATTTTGATGCCTTTGCACCGAATAAGCAAGGAAACATGTGGAGTGAAGCAGTATTCAAAAAAATACATGATTGTATGAGTAATGACTCATTATTAGTTACTTATTGCTGTCAAGGTCACGTCAAAAGAACTTTAAAATCGTTAGGGTTCAAGATTCAAAAAACAGACGGTCCTCCTGGGAAAAGAGAAATGCTTACAGCTGTAAAAAATTGACAGTTATTTGATATTAGTTTGTGCTAATTTCATTGAAATGCTGTTTGGTTTGAGTATAGTTTGGTTATTTTTAGCGTCAAATTACCTCAAGCATGAAAATTAAAAAGTTCACATTCAATCCTTTTCAAGAGAACAGTTACTTGTTATATGATGACACCAAAGAGTGCATCATCATTGATCCAGGTTGCGAAACTGCAACGGAAGAAACCATCTTGGCTGATTTTATTGAAAACGAAGGTTTAAAACCTGTAAAATTAATTAATACGCATTGTCACATTGACCATATACTTGGAAATGGATATGTAGCAAAAAAATACAATTTAGAATTGGAAGCACACGAATTGGAACTTCCTATTTTAGCTGGATCACCAAAATGGGGAGAACAATATGGAATTCATTGTGCGCCTTCCCCAGAAATCACCAAATTCATCAAGGAAGGTGATAAAATAAAATGTGGAAATTTTGAACTAGACGTCTTGTTTGTTCCTGGTCATTCTCCAGGTCATATTGCACTAGTAAACCACGAAAGCAAGGATGTCATAAATGGTGATGTCCTGTTTCAACAAAGCTATGGCAGGGTCGATTTACCTGGTGGCAATATCGAGGATTTGGCTAATAGCATCATCAATAAGCTTTTTAAATTACCTGACGATTACACGGTATATGCTGGTCACATGGGTGAAACAACCATCGGCGTCGAAAAAAAGGCGAATCCAATTTTACAATACGCTTAAGCTTAATGGAAAGAGGCGGATGGGTTTACATAACCAGTAACAGTGATAACAAAGTGCTTTATACTGGAGTCACATCAAATTTGAGAGGTAGAATTTTTGACCACAAGGACAAAAAATATGTTGATTCATTTACAGCTAAATTCAACATGAATAAATTAGTTTATTACAAGGCTTTTTTCTCGATAGAAGAAGCTATTATTGAGAAGAAAAAGATAAAGGGAGGTTCGAGGAAAGGTAAAATTCAACGAATAGAAAGTATGAACCCTGATTGGAATGAATTATTTTCGGAAGAAATGGAAGTGTAATAATGATTGGTCATGAAGAAACGGAGCATAAAAAGAGAGATTGCTTCGTTCCTCGCAGCCAAGGAGGTACGACGAACACGTGAGTTCAAAAAAGAGCAGACGAGAATGAACAATGACGATTAGAGTGATAAAAAGGAGTGTGAGAATAAAGTGTAGTAGTAGTAGTAGTAGAAAACACGTCATTGCGAGGAACGAAGCAATCTCATTGGTAAAATGCAAATAAAGAAAACAGCTATAAAATGCAACGAACAAAATCAGAAGAATTATACAAAAAGTCC
>JBLIBC010000050.1:0-12386 GCA_047632015.1 Glaciecola sp. | reverse complement strand
CCAGAAATCTCGGACAACTTTTTTTGAGGTTCCCCCTCCCACAGTCCTTGTTTTCTACCAATCCCATAAACGCCTTTCGCATGACGTGAATGTTAGGCTGTTTTATGTAATCCTCTCAAATTCTAATTCAAGCTTCTTTTTAATCATTTTACCAAATGATAGATTATTAAACCCTGATTCTTCACATAATTCTTTCATTCTTATTATTTGTGATTCGTTTGTCCTCTGCCCAAATATTACTCCTTTTAGAAAATTTGGATCAAATTTGAATAATCCATATTCTTCAAATGAAATATATCGATATTCACTTTCATATTCCCACTCTTTTGATTTAGAAAAAAATATGTTTTCAATACCTTTAATTTTCGATTGTAGATAATTTACAACATCGTGATTATTTGAATAATTTGCAGGGCCATTTCCTACCATTCTTCGGCTTATGAATGGATCTTTAACATAAGGATCAAAAATGAGACAAACACCTGTGTGACTAGCCGCGTAGTGTGACCACATTGTGGTATCATTATGTGTTTTTGAAAAGCAACAAATTGAACTATTGTTCACTTTATTGATTTGTGCTTTTTTGTAAAATTCTTCAAACTTGCTATCAGTTAAAGCATTGATGCCCTCGATAAATGAAGGCTCTCGTTTCTTTTTTAAATTGGCTTTGAGCAACTGAATCTCAGCGTTTATTTCCTCACTAACATCTGTATAGTCGAATTTTAATAAGTTGATATCGCAGTCAAATGGATCATTAAAAGATCGGGGATTGTTAAAATTCAGTGATTGTGACGAGATTATTAGTTTACCAACATCATAAGAACTGTATTTAAATATGTCTTCGTCAAAATTGATCATGCGCTGAAATAGTATTTAATATGAGTATAAAAAATAAAAAGAATAGGATGAGCCTTATTCCTTTTTCTGTTCAAAAGTTGGGTTGAATTTTTCGGGGAGTTTGCCGTTTGTGAAGTCTAAGTATTCTCCAGTGAACCAGCCGGTAAATCCGAATAGGGGGCCGAGTAGTTTTGTGGTTACTTTTAGGTCTAGGTAGAATCTTTGTTCGTTGTCGTCGAACCATTCTAGTAGTTCGATGTTGCCTCGCAGGAAGGAGGGTATTTGCATTTTGATGCCGAAGGGAAAGGCGTACTGTTTTTGAGAGACGAACTTAATTGCTCCCTTTTTTTCGGCCGAAAGTCCCATTCTAAAGAACATTTTTTGGTCCAGCCCTAAGTACTCGATTATTTGATCGTTCTGTTCACTGGATAGAGCAGCTCCATCAAATCGCTGTTCTTTATCAGGGAAATAGAAAACACTGTTCATCGAGTGAACCTCTCTTCCAAAGCTATCTATGTAGGGATAGTTATGAATTTCATATTCAATGTTCTTCCCAACCTTCGGGATCAGTATATTTGATTTTGCAAGCAACTTTAAAAGGAACACAGTGAACTTATTTCCCGTCCAAATCTCCCTCATCACACCCTTTCCAACAAAGGAAATGCTATTCTAAGTCGAAAAGTCAAACCTCCTCTGAATTTCAGGATGAAGTTTTAAGTATTGACCCCCCATTTGTTGTTTATAGGCTGATATGTTTTTCATCGTCTATTGATCAATGTTTATGATTGTAAAAATGGCCATCGATTTTATATTCCATTGAACTTTACCCAGTACTTTTCAATGTATATTACATCCAGTACTTTATCGTTTTGTATAATTTCCACTTCAACGAAATCAGCTTGTTTAGACAAATACTTTAAGGTTTTATTCTTCATGTCTTTGGTATCGTAATAAGCGCCATGTATAAGAACAGCAGGGTTTCCTTCTACCTCGTTAGTAAATACTGAAAACAAGAGTACCTTTTTAGATTGTTCGTCTGCGGATTGATAACCATATATTCTGTGGTCCTTTTTGATGTTCGCGAACAATGAGACCGTGCTGTCTGAGTGGATTATCATTTTTGTGATATTACCATAATGAATGGTCTCTGGTATAATTTTTACAGATCCTACACAAACGTCGCCTTCTTCTTCACCTATTAGCCATTGTTGTAGTGATTTAGTTCGTTTGTCTGTTAGGTATTGTAAGAATCCAGAAAAACACATTGGAAATACTGATCCATACTCCCATCTTGGGTTTGCAGCGGGAAATTTCATTTCTAGTTCTGCAGCCCGAAAGGATACCCATAGATTTTGAGATTTTATTAGTGCTTCAACGAATGCAGTATCTGATTTATAAACTACTTGAATTTTCTCATAAACGTCATTCATCTCCTTTTCGGAAACTTCGTATTCTGCATGGGCTGCTAAATTCATTTCTCTTTGAGTTTGCGACACACAATTCAACGTATATGTGATCAATAGTAGAGTAATAATTTGTTTCATTTTGTTTGTAGTTTTTGAAAATAGGGACAGTTCCTATTTGTTTTTTAGTTGATTTGTCATTATTCTTAATCTAAAAAATACTGAGGTACTGTCTCTATCAAATTTCAATGTTGATGTCTTTTTGTCAATAAACACCTTTCGTAGATGAGTTACATTATGATTGTTATCTAAGTATGATAGCTCAACAGTGTCTTGCTTGTTAGTCCATTCCCCTGCAGAAAAAGATTTCAATAATCCACTTGATGTATGTTCGAGTTTTCCATTTTCACGAAGTGTTAAGACCGCTCCAGAGAAGGGAGAATCAGCATAGGCATGAAGCAAAACCAATGATTCCCTCCATTCCTTTGTGTCCTTTTTAAGTTGTCGAGCCTCTTTAGGAATAATACACGAAGCCATTGCGACTGAACACAGTAAAATTAGAATTACTTTTTTCATCATTTAGTATATCGCCATTAATGAGGAGTACACAATATATCGTTTATTTTTCTGCCATGGCAACGTCGCATTTACTTTTTCCTTTAAGTATAATAGTCACGTCATGTGGAAGGCGTTCATGGGATTGGTAGAAAACAAGGGCTGTGGGAGGGGGGACCTCAAAAAAAGCCTGTCCGAGATTTCGGGAAATCGAGTTCTTTTTTTGGCGGGGAGGAGAACGTAGTTTTCAACAAGACCATGGTCAGCCTTTGATTTTTGCTACTTTTCATCAAGGAAAAGTAGGGTCAGCTCCTGACCTAGAGGAGTCCATGCAATGGAAAATTGCAAAAGAAGAAATTGAGATTAAGAAAGGCAAACCGCACGGAGTGCATGCGTAGTAAACAAAACAAAGCCCCCCCAACAAATCAGTGATGCCATCATATGATGCCATCAAATAAAAAGTTCTTATATTCATACCATGAAAGCCCCGCATTCCATCACGCCAAAGATCCTAAACCTAGTTCAAGATATATCCCATTATTTAGGGAAGATCAACGCTTCAAGCTTACAAAAGGTCCAGCCAGAATTGCGGAAAAAGAATAAGATAAAAACAATCCACTCTACTTTGGCAATTGAAGGAAACACACTCACAGAGGACGAGGTCACACGTTTAATAGATAACAAGAGGGTAAAAGGACCTAAAAATGAAATAATTGAGGTTTTAAATGCTGTGGAAGTATACAATCAATTACCTGACTTTAACCCGTACAGTGAACCTTCCTTTAAAAAAGCTCATAAACTCCTCATGTCTAATTTGTTGTTAAAAGATGGTGGAAAGTATCGGAGTCAAGGTGTTGGTGTTGGAAAACACATTGCACCTCCTTATGGTATGGTTCCCGAACTGATGAAAACCTTATTTAAGGACTTAAAAGAGAGTAAATTACCAGAGATCGTTAAGTCTTGTATTTTTCATTATGAACATTTATTTATTCACCCATACATTGATGGGAATGGAAGGATGGGGCGCCTATGGCAAACATTGATATTGGTTAATTTTGACCCAATATTTGAGTTTATTCCGATTGAAAATTTCATAAAGAATTCGCAAAGTAAATATTACACAGCTTTAAGAGAAAGTGATGTGAAAGGATCTTCAACAATGTTTATTGAATTTATGTTGAGCGTCATATCTGATGGTTTAATTGAATTCATCAACCAGAAGCGAAAGCCTTTAACTAAACTGGACAGACTAAAAATTGCAAAAAAATACTTTAAAAACAATGAATTTTCAAGGAAGGAATATTTGAAATTGTTTCTTGATGTTTCAGCTCCAACAGCAACGAGAGATTTGAGAAACGGCGTGGAGAATAAATTATTAAAAAGAACCGGTAAGGATAGAAATACTAAGTATTTGTTTGTACTGTAGTAAGCGTGTGTAATTTAACTCTATTAATGAAATCACCTATTGTTTCGTCCAATTGTTGGTCATAAATTCATTGACTTAATTACAATTTGAAAGTTGTCGCTTGGAGGGTTTCAGGTTTTTGTTGAGGGAGGTTTTTTGACAACATCATTAATTCCACAAAACGATAAAACCTCTCAAGAGCGATAATAGGTACAGAAGCTTATTTTATGACTGATACTTTCAGTGTTTGAATAGTGTTATTTGATTGTACTTGAATAAAGTACAATCCTGAATCTTGAATTTGAATTGAAGCAGCGTTGGAGTTCCCTTCTAACTTTATTTCCTTTATGAACGCTCCTTGTTGGTTTAAAACGCGAATAGATTGCAAGGCAGTTTGACTTTCTACGGTGAACTTTCCGTCTGATGGGTTTGGATATATGCTAACTGATTTGATTGAGTTTATTTTATTGTTGGATGTAATTGATTTAAAACAGTCAACCGTATTATCCATTTTTATTGCGCTAGTGCTATTTCCCCAATCATGTCCTCTAATATATACGGTGTGTAAATTAGGAATCTCAATAGCATCGCCGGCAGATAGTGTATCAGGGTGTTCTTCAAAATCCCAATTTAAACCTCCGTCTAGTGAACATCCAACTGTCAGTTTTGTGTTGGATGAGCACGCCACAACAACGTAGTGTTCGTTATATGCTTTAATGGCAGCGACCTGTCCCCAGCCATTCTGCATACTAGCACTAACGTCGACAATGGACCAAGTCAGCCCTCTATCACTACTTTTCATTATGTTATTCGAATAATCAACGGCAAAAATTGTAGAATCATTTAGTACGTGATGTGCAATGAAACTTGAGCTTGTTGACAATGCTCCCCAACTAACGCCATTATCAGTGGATACGAAATGTGGTCGACTGTAATAATGACTAATGGCGTAGATAACACCAGAGGAAAAGTACTTTACAGTGTAAGAATCACCGGATGTGGCGCTTAGATCTTGCCAGGTGTTTCCCCCATCACTAGTAATTTTTTCTCCATCAGGGCCCGACGATACACAATGGTCGTCATCATAACAACTGATATTTCTAAAGTAACGATGTCTTGAATATAGAAAACTCCAATTCTGCCCACCATCTATACTTTTATATAAAGAATCATCAACAGCAACATACCCAATAGAGTCCGAAGGGAATTCAACTCTAGAAAGATGGTTTTGCGTTCTACAAAATACAGTATCCCAGCTTGCACCTCCGTTAATGGTTTTTACAAGACAATTAGGAAAACCATAGGTACTAATAAAACCAAGATCTTTATTTAAAAAGTTCATTCCCCCTATTTGCCCTTTGTCAAAAATTACTTGGTTTTGTCCAATGCTGACAAATGAGAGTAGTACAGCAGCGAACAGAATCAGAATGTTTTTCATATTTAAGGTGGTTTTTCAGTATATCAGTAAAGGTAGTTAAATATCATTATAGACTAATGATTAATTACATAGGGAGTGCAACCATTTATTTTCTAATTCAAGAATCAAATTCACGTTTTTCGAAAGGTGTTCAAGGGATTGGTAGAAGCCATGAGGAACGAACATGCGTGAGCAAATTACAGACACAAACTTTTTAGAGAAAAGCGAAGCAAACAGCATCATCAACTTTATCTAACAACCCCATCAAAAATTCTAATCTTAATCCCAACGTAAAAACCGAATTCCCTACCTATATTAGCATCTCAAAATAATAATCACTTAAAACAAAAAATAATGTCATTCGAATTACCAAAACTACCATACGCGTACGACGCATTAGAACCACACATCGATGCAAGAACTATGGAAATCCACCACAGTAAGCATCACCAAGGTTATACAAACAATTTAAACGCTGCAATTGAGGGATCTGATTTAGCTGATAAAAGTATTTTAGATATTTTGAAAAGTGTTGGATCGTCTTCACCAGCAGTTAGAAATAACGGTGGAGGATTCTTTAACCACAGTTTATTCTGGGAAGTTATGTCACCAAACGGTGGAGGAACTCCAACAGGAGATTTAGCAACTGCTATCGATGCAAAATTTGGCTCATTTGATGCGTTTAAAGCTGAATTCGCTAAAGCAGCAGCTACAAGATTTGGATCAGGATGGGCTTGGTTGTGTGTAAACGCTGACGGGTCGTTGTGTGTTTGTTCAACAGCAAATCAAGACAATCCTTTAATGGATACAGCTGAATGTCCTGGAACTCCTATTTTAGGACTGGATGTTTGGGAACATGCATATTACTTAAACTACCAAAACAGAAGACCAGACTACATCACAGGTTTCTTTAATGTGATTAACTGGGATAAAGTTTCTGCTAATTTTACAGCAGCTAAATAGTACGAAGTTTAAGACTCGTTGATTGAGTCTCGTATGTAAAAAGGAGAGGTTAATACCTCTCCTTTTTTGTTTCATAAACGCACTCTAATCGTCATTAATTGGTAGTTCTTGATTTAGCGCAGCCTTTAGGTTAATACAAACCTAAAGGCTGCGCTAAATCAAGAACTACGGGATATTGTGGTTAATCTTTTGATCACATACATACTCCAATCGTCATTGCGAGGAACGAAGTAATCTCTCTTTGTCACATTTTACAAATGAGATTACTTCGTTCCTCGCAATGACGTTGGAAGTAAAGAGCAAGAGCAGTTTTATTTGAAAAATCCTCTTACGATAATTTGCTTTGTAATTCTCGGAATGCTTTTCTTGGATTGACATTTTCGTACAAGCACTCATGAATAGCTTTTGCAATTGGCATGTCAACCCCGGCAGTATTTGCTATGATTTGAATGGACTTACAAGCGTAATAACCCTCGGCAATCATGCCCATTTCAATTTGGGCAAACTTAACGCTGTAGCCTTTTCCAACCATGCCTCCAAATGTTCTGTTTCTGGAAAATTGTGAGTAAGCCGTCACCAATAAATCACCTAAATAAGCTGACGATTTAACGTCACGATCCTTTGGATATACTGCTTGTAAAAACCCTTCTACTTCTTGAATGGCGTTCGCAATTAATACTGCTGTAAAGTTATCTCCGTAGCCTATTCCGTGACAAATACCTACGCCAATGGCGTATACGTTTTTTAAGATGGCTGAAAACTCTGTACCTGCTAAATCATCATTGGTGGATACCATGATGTATCGACAAGCTAACATTTCCGAAACCAATTCGGACTTTCCTCCTGTAGGGGATGCTATCGTTAAATAGGATAATTTCTCTTGAGCAACTTCCTCAGCATGACAAGGACCACTTACCACTGCAATGTTGTTCATGTTTACCCCAAACTGTTGGTTAAAATATTTGGCTGGTATTTGATGATGTTCAGGTATGATTCCTTTAATGGCTGAAACCACCATTTTATCCTCGAACAACGCCTTATCAATGTGCTTGATTTCTTCGTGTAAAAAAGCTGACGGCACTACAAAAAACAATACATTACAGGAGCTAATGACTTCTTTTACATCAGTAGTAACGGTAATTTTACTTTTGTCAAACTCTATGGAACTGATGTAATTTGGATTGTGACCGTAAGTGGAAATGTGTTCAGCGGTTGCCTCGGTCCTTACCCACCAATGAACATGCTTCGTGTTGTTAAGCAACACTTTAACTAAAGCGGTTGCCCAACTCCCTCCTCCAATGACACCTATTTTTTGTTCAACACTCATGTATTATATCTTACGTGTTAATCAATCACACAATCAACTTGTTTATGTTTAATCTATCCAACCTTGCACCTCCTCTTTAGTTGGTGCTGGTGCGTCAATTTTGTTTTTCTTTCTGAAACCACATACGTTTTGATGCAGTTTGTTCACGTTTGCGGCTTTCAAATCTTCCACTGTTTTTACCTCAGCTTTTCCTAAAGCAGGAATCCATTGTTCAGGAACTCCGGCGTCAAGCCAATCTTGTTTGGAGGTCACTTTCTCCTGTTTTTCTGGTCGCATTTGAGGGAAAAACAATACATCCTGTATGCTGTTTGAATTGGTCATGATCATCGCTAACCTGTCTATTCCAATACCTAGTCCAGCTGTTGGAGGCATTCCGTATTCAATAGCTTTAAGGAAGTCTTCATCCAACACCATTGCTTCGTCATCTCCTCTTTTTCCTAATTCTAATTGTTCCTCAAAACGTTGTCTTTGGTCAATTGGATCGTTCAACTCACTGTAAGCATTCGCGATTTCTTTCCCGTTACAAATGCATTCAAAGCGCTCTACCAAACCTTCCTTATCACGGTGCTTTTTAGCAAGTGGTGACATTTCTACAGGGTAGTCAGTAATGAACGTTGGTTGAATTAGTAAGTGTTCACATTTTTCACCAAAAATTTCATCAATCAACTTTCCTTTACCCATGCTGTTGTCAGTGGGCACTTCCAGTTTTTTTGCTGTAGCCAACAATTCTGCTTCATCCATTGCTGAAATATCAATTCCAGTAAAATGCTCGATCGCTTCAAACATGGTATATCTTTTCCAAGGACGCTCAAAGTTGATGAGGTTTTCACCTACTTGAACTTCTGTTTTTCCGTGTAAATCTTGGGCAATTTTTTCTACCATTTCCTCGGTAGTGTTCATCATCCAGTTGTAATCTTTGTAAGCAACATACAGTTCCATTTGAGTAAACTCAGGATTGTGGAACCTACTCATACCCTCGTTTCTGAAATCTTTTGCGAATTCAAAAACTCCATCAAAACCACCAACAATTAACTTTTTTAAGTACAGCTCATTGGCTATTCTTAAGTACAATGTCATGTCCAATGTATTGTGGTGTGTTTTAAACGGACGAGCCGCAGCACCACCATAAATTGGCTGTAATATTGGTGTTTCCACCTCTAAATAACCTGATGAATTTAAAAAGGTTCTCATGCTGTTCATAAGCTGAGTTCTTTTCATGAAAGTGTAACGCACCTCAGGGTTAACTATTAAATCCACATAGCGTTGACGGTATCTTTGCTCCGGATCGGTAAAAGCATCGTGCTCTTTTCCGTCAGCATCAATCACTGGCATTGGAATAGGTTTCAAGGACTTTGTAAGCATTACAAACTCATTGACATGAATGGTAATTTCACCAACCTGTGTAGTAAAAACGTACCCTTTAATACCAATGATGTCACCTATGTCAACTAGTTTTTTGAAAACCTCATTGTACATGGATTTATCTTCACCAGGACAAATTTCGTCCCTGTTGAAATAAACTTGAATCCTGGCACTACTGTCTTGCAATTCAGCAAAAGCAGCCTTTCCCATGACTCTTCGACGCATAATTCTACCAGCAATGCTGATGGTTTTGTACTCCGTCTTGTTTTTTTCGTAGTTGGTAAGGATATCTTCAGCAGTGCAATCTATCTTAAACTCATCTGCTGGATAAGGGTTAATCCCCAATTCCTTCAACCTGTTTAACTTCTCTCTTCTTTGAATCTCTTGTTCGCTTAACTCTAAGGACATGTTCTTGATTTTGATTTTGCAAATATAGTTAATTTGTCTTTTTTATTTTTATTCGGAACGTTTTTATAATCAGTGCTTGTTTTGAAAAGTTGTTAAGGAGAAGTATTATCTTTGTTATTCTTAATTGTAACCCTTGCCCAATGAAAAAAACAATAAGTCTTTTTATATTTTTAATAGTAATTAATGTGATTTCAATTGCTCAATCGGCAATTGTTTCTTTTTCAGAATCTGTTTATTCTGATGCTAATTATGATAGCTATAACCACCACGAGTGGTACTTTTCAGGCTGTTATGGATTTGGTAATGATAATTTAATTATTGAGTTAGAAAAGACCCTTGACAATTATGATATTCAAATTAATCCACCTGAGCTAGCGCAAAGCATTTACTTGTCTGAGTACAGTAAAGAAATTTACATTGATCAGGGTAGTTACGATAAAAGTGAATTTTATATCAGTATATCCTCATTAGAAGGTGTGGTTTTAGATACAATAGTAGGTAGAGTGGGATCTACGCAAATCGATTCTTTGTCATTAGGATTGTCTCGAAATCACATTTCTGGAGACACTATAAGCATTTGTAATTTTAGTCGGAATTCTACTTTAAGTAAACTTTCAATTGAAGTTTGGCAGAAGGAAGAAAATACTGATACCATGAGACTTGTAGATTACGGTGTTACAACAAGTAATATAAACTACTATAAAAACGGTGAACGAGGAAACAATAATGGAAGGTTGGACGATCAGGATTATGAAAATGGAGACACTTTGCTAGTAAGTTTTTCATATGCTTATCAAAACACCTCTAGCTCTGGAGGATTTCCTAATTGTGATCTTGCTACAAAGGATGGAAAAGAATTGTTTTCAAAGCCCTATGTTGTGAAAATTCCAGAACCGCACAAGGATTTAATAATCCAATTAAATGGATCTGATTCGATTTGTCCTGGAGAAGTTTTTAGAGTAGCTAAAACGGAATTGGTTGATACGAATGCATCATGGAATTGGGATGGTTATATAGGTGGGGGGGATACGTTAAATATTGACTTTAGGACAACTGTGCTTCTCAGGGAGAATTATTCTTGGAAGTATGATCGCTGTCCAATTTTTTCTGAGGCTATAAGAATTTCTTGGAAGGACTCTTGTGAAAAAGGTTATTATCAAGGATACGCTAGGGAGGCAAACAGTTATGATCCCGTCACCAAGAAATACAATAGTTTTGAAGGGCTCAAAATGGTTACTAACAGTGGTTTGATTACCACTACAGGGACAGGTGGTTATTTTGAGATTTACTACGATGAATCGGAAAAATTTACTGAGATTAAAATACAAGATGAGGAATATTTTAGTGCTGCGAAGTCAGTTTACTACAACAGCAGTTTTCCATCAAACACCTATCAAATGTTTTATACTTACTTACTGAAAGAGAGAGATTTATCTGTTTCATTGACAAGTGGGCGTAATAGGCCAGGCTTTACAATACCTTATTTTATTACCATTGAAAATCAGGGAAAAGACACGATCGCGACTTCTGTGTCGGTTGCTTTAGATGCTAACTTAACGTACACTAGTTTACCTGAAGAAAACAAGCCTGATGTGGTGGGAAATAATTTGATTTGGAATAACCTTACACTTGCATCTGGGGAGATCGTTAGGTTGAAATTCTACACCATCCTGGACAGTCAGACTGCCATTGATACAGAATTAAACAACAGCGCTTATTTAACGATGGCTGAGGCTGACAGTATCGTCGAAAACGACACTGCTGTTTACATGCCTTCTGTAACAGGATCTTTTGATCCAAATGATAAATTAGTAAGTTATCAAGGTATATTCAATGAAGGATATGTAAGCGACTCAACGAGCTTTGACTATACTATCAACTTTCAAAATACAGGAAATGATACAGCTTTCAATGTGGTAGTAGTTGATGTGATGCCTACCGCTCTTGATTTAACAACTTTTCAAATGATTGCTTCAAGTCATAATTATTCCCTAAAAATTAAAGGAGATACAGTTTCTTGGACTTTTAGTAATATTTTGCTTCCAGATAGCAACATCAATGAACCTCTTAGTCATGGTCATATTCGTTTTAGTATTCAACAGAAAAAGGACAATCCCGAAGGCACCACAATAAATAATAAGGCATTCATTTATTTTGACTTTAACGATGCTATTATCACTAACGAGACTGCTGCTACAGTGAATAATAATTGGTTAATAACCTCACAAGATAGGAAGGTGTCAACTAAAGTGCTTGCTTATCCAAATCCTGCCAAACATTTTGTAATAATTGAAGGTGTTTCAAATGGTTACCTTGAGGTTTTTAATTCAAGCGGGAAGAAAGTAATAAATTCAATTACCAACGGAACAGTTGATGTGAGTTTATTACCCTCTGGCTATTACTATTTTAATATAATTCAAGCGGATAAAGTTTATACGGGACCAATAGTGGTGGAATAAATTAATTGTTTTTCGCTTAAAGCTTTACTTTACGCTATCCTGCTTTGGTAAGTATACAAGTCATGATATCGTCCTTTTTGCGATAATAAGTCGTCGTGTTGACCCCGCTCTACTATTCGACCATCTTCCACTACTAAAATTTGATTTGCTTGCTGAATGGTGCTTAATCGATGAGCAATAACAAACGTCGTTCTGTCTTTCATTAATTCGCTTAAACTTTTTTGAATGTAGGACTCGCTTTCAGTATCTA
>JBLIBC010000049.1:0-12565 GCA_047632015.1 Glaciecola sp. | reverse complement strand
GGGTCGTCAAAGACTATGACGTTGATAGGTTGCAGATGTAAAGACAGTAATGTCAAAGTCGAGCAATACTAATTACCCGAACGGCTTTTCTGTCGTACGACATAAATTTGTTTCTTCTATTTTTCTCAATTTTATAAGTTAAAATATTTAAAAGTCTATGGTGACTATTGCGTAGGTGTCCACCTCTTTCCATTCCGAACAGAGAAGTTAAGCCCTACTGCGCCGATGGTACTAGCGTATGCTGGGAGAGTAGGTCGTTGCCGGTTTTAGAAAGCCTTACCATTTATGGTGAGGCTTTTTTTTTGTTAAAAATGTGCTGAATAGTATCCCCTTTAATTCTTTTACAGTGTTTCCAGAGGATGAAATAAGTTGCTATGTCTATATTTGTCATCAATAATGAGAATTATAAATAATTTCATAAGGATTTGGGTAGCTAGCATGTTGTTGATTTTTCTTGTTGTCTTGACGCCTTTGGGCAGTACATTTGCACAGGACACTGTATCGGTAAAAGGATACCTTAATAATCAAATTATATCTGATTCAACAGGATTATTAACTGTTCTTAAGCAGAGTAGTAGCCTTGTGTTTGATCCGGTGTACTACTCGCAGAATATTGGTGGTTTGAGAATTGACTTAAGTCCGAAATTTTCTCTTTCCAATTGGTATGATGATGTAGCTCTAAGTAAACTCGAAAAGAAAAGTATTTCCTTTTCTGATTCTTCCCTGACGGAAGTCAACTATTTGTATGGACTGGATGCTTCACATGAATTTTTGGGAAGCTATGCTGATAAATTGGGAAAGACCCACCTGAATATAATTTTCGATAGATCTTCCTCAGAAGGAAGATTAGCAAACACTGATGTTAAAAATGTCAAGTTTTTAATTAATCTGAGCAAGAACAGTGGGAAGCACAGATTTCAATATGGATTTGTAAAGAACAGTTTTGTACAAGGTCAAAATGGAGGTATTGAAGATTCTTCTACAGCGTATTATGAAGCCTTGGAATTGACAAAATTTACAGTACCTGTTGCCTTAAATAGTGCTCAAAATAGTATTAGCATGACCGAAATGTATGTTGGTAACTCGTATATCCTTAATTACAAAGACATTGAAGACAGTTTAAGTATTGATACTATAAATCCAAAATATTTGCATGCACTTGGATATAGTCTAAATCTTCAGAAAGAGCAGTATTTATATTCAATGGACCAAGCAGACATTTATAGTTCAAGTTTTGATACTACACTAGTGAACTTAAACGAAACCTGGGATAGTTTAGGGTATTCAAAATTATGTTATGAAGTGTATTACCAGTTATTGGATTCTGTCGAGAGGAATATTATTAAGTTAAGCTATGGATCTGATGTTTATGATTGGAGTATATTGAATCAATCTTTTTTAAAGTTGAATTTTCAAAATTATATGTTTGGCCATTCGTCAATAAATGGAAAGTACAACATAGACGGTTTGTGGAAAGGAGGCTACGATTTTGAGTTGTCACATAACAAGGATATTTTCACTTCATGGTTAAGTTCTTTTAAATATCAGATAGGTAGAAATTTACCAGGTTATTTTTTTATGAACTATCAAGGTAATCATTTTAATTGGTCGAATACTTTCGAAAAAATCCGGAGTCATAACGTTACGTATTCGTTGTATCATAAACCATCATTTTCTGGAGTTGAAGGAAGTGTCCGGATGGTTGATAATTGGATTTACATGGATACGTTATCGCTGCCTGTCCAGTTAAATGAGAGAATACAATATTTCAAAGTAGGGGCTTTTAACGCTTTTTCAAATAAATACTTAAGTATTTATACAAACTTATCTTACCAAAAGAGCAGTTCTGATGTGCTACGGTTTCCTTCGTATAACATCAGAAATGTGTTTTCTTATAATTTTAAGTTAGGTAGGTTAAACTTCTCAACTGGATATATCTTCAATTATTTCAGCAGTTTTACTGGATTGGATTATAATCCAAACTTGAGAAGAATATATCTTCAAGATGAGAAGGAAGTTGGAGGTATTCCTTTGTTAGATGTTTTTGGCACAGTCAGTATTGGTGAAGCTAATGTTTTTGTAAAAGGAGAAAACATATTGTTCGACAGCGTTACAAGAGCTTATTTTTTGTACGCAAACCGTCCTGTGCTTCCTAGGTATTTACGGATAGGTTTCAGTTGGACTTTTAAAAATTAAGGGAAAGGAAGTGATTAGTTGGCTACTTCGCTCATGAATTTGATTCGCATAAATCTGATTTCCTCCTCTTCGTATTCTCCGTCAAGCTCTTCAACTGCTTCTTCAAGAGTATCTGTTTCGGCTTCCATAAAATATTCAAATAGTCCTTCTTGTTGGTCTTCATCAAGCATTTCGTCAATGTAATAGTTGACATTTAACTTAGTCCCAGATGAAACAATCCCTTCTATTTCTTCGATTATTTTTTCAATTTTAACACCTTTACTTTCTGCAATATCTTCAATTGGAATTTTTCGGTCAATACTTTGAATGATAAATACCTTTAATCCTGATTTATTTACCGCCGACTTTACTATGATTTCATCAGGCCTCTCAATGTTATTTTCTTTGACGTACTTACTTATTGTAGCAATAAATTCCGAACCAAATTTTCTTGCTTTTCCAAGGCCCACACCAACAATGTTACTAAGTTCTTCATTTGAACAAGGGAATTGTGTCGCCATGTCCTCTAATGAAGGATCTTGAAAAACTACAAAAGGGGGAATTTTTTTTTGATGTGCCACCTTTTTTCTAACGCCTTTTAATATGTCTAGTAGTACTTCATCGGCGATGCTGGTCTTCTGAGTGCTTTTGTAAAAATCCTCTGGAATTTTATCGTAATCGTGGTTTTGAGTAAGTAATATTGAACTCGGATTACTAATAAAATTTTCCCCTTTGGCGGTTAGTTTCAATGTACCATAACTATCAATCTCTTTCGAGATAAATCCATGTACAATTGATTGCCGTACTACAGCATTCCAAAATTTTTCGTCTTTTTCTTTTCCTCCTCCAAATTGCGGGAAATCAATGTGTTTATAATCTTTAATTTCAGCGGTTATTACGCCAAGCAAGAAGTTAACTACATGTCTGAATTTAAATTTTTGTTTAAGAAGTTTTACAGTCGAAAGCATGGTCACAACTTCCTCCATACCTTCGAATTTCTCTTTAGGATTGCTACAATTATCACATTTTTTATCACACCTCTGCTCTTCAAATTCTTCCCCAAAATAGTTCAACAACAGCTTTCTTCTGCACATCGCCGATTCTGAGTACGACTCTATTTCATGTAATAATTGTTTGCCTATCTCTTGTTCGGCAATAGATTTTCCAATTAAGAATTTCTCTAATTTTTCTATGTCTTTATATGCATAAAATGCAATACAATGTCCTTCTCCACCATCTCTTCCTGCCCTTCCTGTTTCTTGGTAGTACCCCTCAACACTTTTTGGAATGTCATGGTGAATTACAAACCGAACATCAGGTTTGTCTATTCCCATTCCAAAAGCAATAGTAGCGACAATGACATCAGTGTCTTCCATTAAAAATGCATCTTGATGCTTGCTTCGAGTCGCGGGATCTAGTCCAGCATGGTAAGCAAGGGCTTTAATACCATTCAGTTGAAGAAATTCGGCTACTTCCGATACTTTTTTTCTGCTTAAGCAATAAATAATTCCGGACTTCCCTTCATTCCGTTTAATATATTGAACAATGTCTTTTTTTACGTCAAATTTTGGCCTTACCTCATAAAATAAATTATCCCTATTGAAAGAATCTTTGTATACTTTAGCATCAAGCATCCCTAAGTTTTTTTGGATGTCAAGCTGTACCTTTGGAGTAGCTGTAGCTGTTAAAGCAATCAAAGGAATGTCTGCGATAGATTCAATTATACCTCGTAGTCTCCTGTATTCAGGACGGAAATCATGACCCCATTCCGAGATACAATGTGCTTCATCAATTGCGCAAAATGAAAGTGTTAATTCCTGCAGTAACTTTACGTTTTCAGCTTTTGTTAGCGACTCTGGAGCGAGATACAATAATTTTGTTTTCCCGCTTTTTAAATCAACCTTAATACTTTCGATTTCTACCCTAGAAAGCGTAGAATTTATATAATGCGCCACTTTATTGTCATTGGCATGAACCCTTACGGCATCCACCTGATTTTTCATTAAGGCTATCAATGGTGAAATTACCACAGCAGTGCCTTCCATCATCAGGGCTGGCAATTGGTAACATATTGATTTGCCCCCACCGGTAGGCATTATAACAAAAGTGTTGTTTTTATTTAACAGATGTTGAATAATTTCCTCTTGCCTTCCTTTAAAACTAGAAAAGCCAAAATACTTTTTTAGTGCTTCTTTCGTGGAATTTGTGATAATATCCATTAAGTGTTCTTGTTTATTTTCGATACTTTTACAACGGCTTACTCAAATTTAAGCTTTAGAATAATGCTTGTCCAGAAAAACAAAGGATTAATTAAACAATAAGGTGTTTAAAAGTGAAAGGTAAAGAGGAAATAATACGTATCGCTCAAAAGGTAATTGAAATTGAGGCAGAGAGCTTACTACATGGGGCGGATAATCTAGATGACAGTTTCGCGGAAAGTGTGAAGTTAATCCAGCAATGTGAAGGTAGGATAATTGTTACAGGTATTGGTAAAAGTGCAGCGATTGCAAATAAAATTGTTGCTACTTTTAACTCAACTGGAACTCCATCAATATTTATGCATGCCGCTGAAGCGCTGCATGGTGATCTTGGTCTTTTGCTTGATGACGACATTGTGCTTTGCATTTCCAATAGTGGAAACAGTCCGGAAATTAAGAGTCTAGTTCCGTTTATTCAATCTAGGAGTAATGCTATTATTTCAATCGTAGGAGATCAAAATAGTTTTTTAGCTAAAAACTCTACTCATGTTATTGACGCTCATGTAAAATCTGAAGCATATGAATCTGTCGAAGTTCCAACTGCAAGTACCACCTTGCAACTTGCCCTAGGTGATGCTCTTGCAGTTTGCCTGATGAAATTAAAAGGTTTCTCAAGTGAAGATTTCGCCAAGTCACATCCTGGTGGCTCATTAGGTAAAAAGTTGTCTTTACAAATAAAACAAATGATGATAGGTTTTGAAAAGCCGTTTGTTTCTATTGACAGCCCCCTTGAAAAAGTAATTTATGAAATTACTTCCAAACGAAGAGGAGCAACTGCTGTGCTCGATGGAGATCGATTGGTTGGTATGGTTACGGATGGAGATATTCGTAGGATGTTACAAAACAAAGTAGTCCTTGAAAATGTAACGGCAAAAGATATCATGAGCAATTCACCACGTACAATTTCTGAAAGTGAGCTAGCAATTACTGCGCTGAACGTTTTAAAGGAGTCCAACATTAGTCAAATAATAGTTACTGATTCCCAGAATGAATACGTTGGAATCATTCATTTCCATGATTTAATCAAAGAAGGATTATAAAATGGAAAGTTCAAATCCAAATTCACATCATAAACAAAATCAAATGTCTTTTTTAGAACATTTGGAAGTACTTCGATTTATTCTAATGAGGATAGTTGGGGTGATCTCGGTACTTTCTATTGCCGTATTTACTTTTAAGGAGTGGGTTTTTAATGTGGTTGTTTTTGCGCCACTTTCAGCAACTTTTTGGACATATGAAAAACTTTGTACAGCCACGCATCAAATGAACCAGTTTGTTCCAAGCCTAATTGGTGCTGATACTGGGTGTTTTGGTGAATTAAAATTGCAAGTAATTGCTCCAAAAATGACAACACAATTCATGACTGCCCTGTTAGTTGCTGTGATTGGTGGTGTGATTTTTTCATTTCCCTATATCATATGGGAAGTGTGGAGATTTATAAAACCGGCTTTATACAGCCCAGAACAAAAAAAAGCAAGAGGTATCGTTTGGTGGACATCATTGCTGTTTGGTTTAGGAATATTATTTGGCTATTATTTTATTGCTCCAATGTCCATACATTTCCTTGGTAATTTTTCCATTTCATCGCAAGTTAAAAACTTACCAAGCTTGAATAGTTACATGGGTATATTAGCTTCGACAACATTAGCTTCAGGGATTATTTTTGAACTACCGATTTTAGTGTATTTCTTGTCAAAAATTGGATTATTAACTCCTGAATTCATGAAGAAATATAGAAAACATGCATTTGTGATTACTTTGTTACTGGCTGCTATTATTACTCCTCCCGACGTATTCAGTCAAATATTAATATGTATTCCAATTGTAATATTATACGAAATTTCCATTCATATTTCACGTTTTGTTCAACGTCAAAAGCTTAAGGAAGATCAGAATTAAATAAAAATTGCAGCATGAAACTATCAACTGAAGGACTAGTAAAAATATACAAAGGAAGAAAGGTTGTACAAGGGGTTTCTGTAGAGGTTAATCAAGGAGAAATTGTTGGTCTGTTAGGACCTAATGGTGCTGGTAAAACAACATCGTTTTACATGATCGTAGGTTTTGTTCAACCTGATGGAGGAAGGGTGTTTTTGGACGCCAAAGACATAACTAAAATGCCAATGTATAAAAGGGCAAAGTTGGGTATTGGATATCTACCTCAAGAGGTATCGGTCTTCAGAAAACTAACAGTTGAGGATAACTTGAGGGCGATATTGGAAATGACTAAAATGACGAAGGCTGAACAAGAAGAGCGTTTGGAAAAATTAATATTAGAGTTTGGTTTAGAAAAAGTTCGACACAGTAAAGGAGATGTCCTTTCTGGAGGTGAAAAAAGAAGAACTGAAATCGCTAGGTGTTTAACCGTTGACCCTAAGTTTATTTTGTTGGACGAACCTTTCGCTGGAGTAGATCCAATTGCTGTGGAGGACATTCAGTTAATCGTGAGTAAACTCCGAGAAAAAAACATTGGAATATTAATTACCGATCATAATGTGCAAGAAACTTTACACATCGTAGACAGAGCCTATTTGCTTTTTGAAGGAAGTATTTTGAAAACAGGTTCGGCAGAAGAGTTAGCTGCTGATGAACAAGTTAGAAAGGTATACTTAGGACAGAATTTTATCTTAAGAAAGTAATAAAAGCTGAATTAGACCAGTTTAAAACAAGTCGTACATGTAGTAAGGTAGTTTTAATCGAGTTCATGAAACTCGCCCATCGCACAAAACTTTTTTATTCTTTTATCAATCAGCTTATCAACAGGTAACTTTTGTAGTTCATCCAAGCCTGCAATAATTGCTTTTTTTACTGTTGCAAAAATTAGTTCAGGATCAGCATGAGCGCCTCCTAAAGGTTCCTTGATTATTCCGTCTACCAACTTGTTTTTCAACATGTCTTTTGAAGTCAATTTTAATGCTGCAGCAGCTTTTTCCTTATGGTCCCAACTTCTCCATAAAATAGAAGAGCAAGATTCAGGAGAAATTACAGAGTACCAAGTGTTTTCTAACATCAAAACCTTATCCCCAATTCCAATTCCTAATGCACCACCTGAAGCACCTTCACCTACCACAATACAAATGATTGGAACTGTCAACTGAAACATTTCTAATAAGTTTCTTGCAATTGCTTCTCCTTGTCCTCTTTCTTCTGCTTCAATTCCGGGGTATGCACCTGGGGTATCAATTAAACAAACTACAGGTTTGTTAAATTTTTCAGCAACTTTCATTAAGCGTAATGCTTTTCTGTAACCTTCAGGATTTGGCATTCCAAAATTCCTAAACTGGCGCATTTTTGTATTAACACCTTTTTGCTGACCAACAAACATTACTGTTTTACCATCAATACTTCCTAGTCCACCAACCATTGACTTATCATCCTTCACATTTCTATCTCCATGCAACTCTACAAATGAGTTTTCGTCTGTAATGTTTTCAATGTATGCCAACGTGTAAGGTCTGTCAGGATGTCTCGAAACCTGTACTGCTTGCCAAGGAGTTAGGTTGTTGTAAATTTCCTTTTTCGCTTCTTTGATAGCTTTCTCCAGCTCTTTGCTAGTCTTTGTGACATTAACCTTTCCCTTCTTTTCTACCTCTTTTAAACCCTCAAGTTGGGTATATAAATCTGCAATAGGTTGTTCAAACTCCAAAAAATTCATAGTTCTTGTTTTGTGAACGCGAATTTAATAATAAAAACACAGAATTATACAACAGGTATTATTTACATTCGTGTCAAACTAATAAGCTTATTATTGACCGATGGTTGTATTTCCAAATGCAAAAATAAATTTGGGGCTTCACGTTGTAAAAAAACGTGAAGATGGGTTTCATGACATTGAAACCGTTTTTTATCCACTTAATTTACTTGAGGTATTGGAACTATTACCTAGTGATACCCAAAAATCGACGTTTAGTAGTTCAGGCATTAATATTCCTTCAAATGAGGAAGGTAATTTAGTTTTGCAAGCATATAACTTGCTAGCCAAGGATTTTGCTTTACCAAGCTTTCAATTTCGATTACATAAATTAATTCCCATTGGGGCAGGATTAGGAGGAGGGTCAGCAGATGCTTCATTTACTATAAAAGCAATAAATACGGAGTGTGAATTAGGACTTGATGAGGACGAAATGGAAAAATACGCTACGAAGTTAGGGAGCGATTGTCCTTTTTTTATTCGAAATCATGTCACTTGTGCCACGGGAAAAGGGGATGTTTTTCATGATGTAAAATGCTCGTTAAAAGGGAAGTATTTACTTTTAATCAACCCTAAAATACATGTTAGTACAGCACTTGCATATTCAGGAGTAATTCCTGAACAACGTAACATTAGTATTCCACAAATATTAAGTCAACCAATAGATCAATGGAAAAATTCTTTGGGTAACGATTTTGAAAAATCGGTGTTCGAGACCTACCCGGAACTAGCTGAGCTAAAAGACAAGATTTATGCAAAGGGCGCATTGTATGCGTCAATGAGTGGTTCTGGTTCAACAATGTATGGGATTTTTGACGAGAAACCAAATACCGATGAAGTAGACAGCTATTTTTGTTGGATTCTGCCATTATCTTAATTGTCAGCAGTAAATTGAGTCACTGCTATTTTATCGGCTCAATAAAAAAAGAAAGCCTATTTTTGTAACATGATTCCAAAGGAGACCATTGATAAAATTATTGACGAAGCCCGTATCGAAGAGGTTGTTGGTGATTTTGTTAGTCTTAAAAAGAAGGGTGCAAACTTGCTGGGTAACTGTCCATTCCATAACGAAAAAACGCCATCGTTTACGGTTTCACCGGTAAAAGGAATTTACAAATGTTTTGGCTGTGGTGAGGCTGGAAATTCAGTGAATTTTCTGATGCGGCACGAATCAATTACCTATCCGGAATCACTTCGTCAACTTGCAAAAAAATACAACATTGAAATTGTTGAGGATGCGCTAACGGAGGAGCAAAAGCAAAAGCAAGACAAACGGGAAAAAATGTTTTTGCTCACTCAGTTCGCGAGTGATTATTACGCTAAAAATTTACTAGACTCAGAGGAAGGGAAATTAATAGGGTATTCTTATTTCAAGGAAAGAGAGATTTCAGATGAAATGATTGAACGTTTTACTCTTGGATACAGTTTAGAACAGCGTGATGGACTAACAAAACAAGCTATTGAAAAAGGCTACAGCGAAAGCATATTGAAAGATTGTGGTCTTTGTATTCAAAAAGAAGGGCGAAAACCAATTGATAGGTTTTATGGAAGGGTGATTTTCCCAATTCAAAACTTGTCGGGGCGAGTGCTTGGTTTTGGAGCAAGAACGTTAAGCACTGAAAAGAAAATAGCTAAGTATTTAAATTCTCCTGAAACAGAAATTTACCACAAAAGTAAAGTGCTGTATGGATTGTACCAATCCAAAAGAAGGATTTCACAAGATGACAATTGTTATTTAGTAGAAGGGTACACCGATGTAATTTCACTTCATCAAAAAGGAATCGATAATGTGGTGTCATCATCCGGTACCTCATTAACAGAAGATCAAATCAAATTAATAAAAAGGTTCACGCCAAACATCACTATTTTGTTTGACGGTGATGCGGCTGGAATTAAAGCATCATTCAGGGGTATCGATATGTTGCTCAAGGAAGACATGAATGTGAAGGTGGTCTTGTTTCCTGAAGGTGAGGATCCAGATAGTTTTGCTCGAAATAACAGCACCTTTGATTTGGAAAATTTTTTAAGGGACAACGCACAAGATTTTATTCAATTCAAGTGTTCAGTATTGATGCAAGATGTTGGGGACGATCCGTTTAAAAAAGCAGAACTAATAAAAAACATTGTTCAAAGCGTATCGTTGATTTCGGACAACATAACTCGCTCAGTTTATGTAAAGGAAGCGGCTACTTTATTAGAGATCGAAGAACAAACGTTGTTAAATGAATTAGTCAGTATTCGTGGGGCCAGAAGAGGGTCTGAAAACCGTCTCCCAGCAAACGAGCGCAATAGTATTCCCGATTTCCCTTCGCCATTAGTCTCAAACAATTTTCAAACTCAAGAGGAACAGCAAGAAGTTGAATCTGGCGCAATTCAAAAAAGACAACATGTTTCGGAACGAGAAGTGATTAGGTTGCTGGTGCTTTGGGGACACATGACCCTCATTTTTTCTCTGAAAACAGATGAAGATCCCTTGCTGAATGAGGAGCAAAATATTGAGGAAGAAACTGACGAGAGTGAGGTTGAAAAGGATCCCGAAGAAATTGAATTGTCAGTTGCGGAATACATCATCAACGATCTTGATTTAGACGAATTGTCAATGCACGACCCCATTTATCAGGAAATTCTCACCGTATTTAAAGAGCGATTGCTTCAGGATGAAATTCCAACAGAAAAGTATTTTATGAAAAATGCTAACCCTAAGGTGGTTAGAACTGTTATTGAAATCAGCGAAGAAAAATACGAGCTCAGTGAGAATTGGAAAAAGCATTTAATCTACATTCCATTGGAAGTAGATCAGTTGAAGCTGGCAATTGCCGTTGCATGCAATCGCTTAAAATTGGAACAAACGATTCACGCTATTGTTGATATTCAAGAAAAAATTAAAAGTTCATCTGAAGAGCATCCCATTGACATCGATGCAGAAATGCAAGGCCTCAGCAAGTTATTAGCTGTGAAAAAGGTGTTGTCATCAGCACTAGGCAGGTCATAAAGAAGGTAGAGCTATTGTTTTATTTTTAATTTTTCAGCTACCTTTTTTCCAAACTCTCTCAATTCAGCGGCTACTTCATGTTCACCAGTAGCATTTTCTAATCCGTCAGCCATCGTCATCAAAGTTTGAAAATACATCATTTTCATCTCTTCGACGTACATGTCTTTTGTCCATAAATCAATGCGTTTTGTGAGTCTTTCTTCCTTGTCCCAAACAGAAATTAGTAAGGATTTTATTTCTTCGCCGTTTTTTTCGTCCTCTGAAGAATTCCAAGTGATTTTTTCTGGAACATTGTTTTCATCTAAGCTTACTGCAAATTTTATTTCTTTTTTCATTTCTATTGGGGTTGTTCTAATTTTTTGGTTTGTATTTTGAGCCTTGAAAAACTTCCATTGCTGGCACGGAAGTCAATAACTCATTTAAAGTGATTTCCGGATTGTTGTTCATGTATTGACTTACTATTCTAAATCCGATCCAAACCCCAGCTCTTCCAGGAGATTCGCGCTCCAAGGATGACACAAAAGGTTGGTCTTCAATGTATTTTTTGTACTCATGATAATCTTTTGAAAACAACAATTGTTTAGATGTCAAGTGCTGCCATAAAGCCCATTCACGCTCGATGCACCAATCCATTTGTGCTGGTGAAAAAGCGAAACGTATTGAATCGTGCGATGCAGGGGAAGTCGCATGGACAAAATATTCAATTTTCCCAAGTGATATCATTTGTTCGAGTAAGGTTTCTCCATGTAATTCAGTTCCAAATTGGTGGGTTGCGATATTTCTCATCAGCTCGGTAGACAAGTATTTTTGATCATACTTTTTACTCACAAACAAAGGGATAGGGATGTTTTGAGTATGGTATTCTTCATATGTTTGCCCCAAAAACATATCTAGCCCTATCAATGCAAAACTGTCTTGTATAATTATTGGCTCTTCGTAATTCAAACCAGATATATAAGTGTACACTACAGGAGTGATTTTTTTAGGGAAATAATGCTTGTAATAATTCAAACATGATGAGATGTTCTGTTTTGTTTTTTCAAAATTAACATGTGTTTTTACCGATTTTAAATACAGTTTTTGATTCAATGGATTTAGAATATATACCACTAGTCCTTGGACTCTGTGCTCGTTTTTGTAATCTCCCGAAATAAAAACGGGAAAAATTTTTGCTAAAGAATCCAGATTACTTTCAATTTGGTCTACGTTTTGCTCAAACAAGGCATGATCAAATCTTTTAAATTGTACCTCGACCTTTTGGTCGGGCACTACATCTAAAAGTTTATCATCATTACAAGCTGAAAAAATCACCAGTGAAAATAAATAACAAAAAATTTTTTTCATTGTCTTTATTATTAACTTTGTTTTCGACTCAAAGGTAAATATTAGAAAATGAGTTTGGATAATACTTTTAAACATATATCATGAAGAATATTAAATATTTGTTAA
>JBLIBC010000048.1:0-12683 GCA_047632015.1 Glaciecola sp. | reverse complement strand
GCTTATGAACTTCAGTACACATACGAAAAGGAAAGACAAGAAAAAGAGTTTGTTTTGATGAAAAAAGAACAAGAACTTAAAAATATAGTCAATGCGAAAGATCAACGAAACTTGATGATTGGTCTTGTAGCGATTGGGTTTATATTGGTTCTTGTTATTGCCTTTTCAATTTCAGTATCAAAAAGGGCAAACAGGATTCGGAAACAAAGAAACATCATTACAAGTCAAAAGGAACGTGTGGATGAGCAACATAAAAACATCAGGGACTCGATAATATATGCGCAAAAAATTCAACAGGCATTGCTTACTAGTGAGGAATACATTGCTGAACATCTTAAACTTGAATTTTTCATTCACTACCAACCTAAAGATATTGTATCTGGAGATTTTTACTGGGCACATGAACACCTAGGGAAATTTTATTTGACTACTGCTGATTGCACGGGTCATGGTGTCCCAGGAGCTTTCATGAGTTTACTTAACATTTCCATCATGAATGAAGTGATCGTTGGAAAGAACATCACAGCACCAGCTAAAATTTTGGATCGACAACGAGAAGAAATTATTAAATCACTTAATTCGAAGGGGTCAGATCAGTCTAAAGACGGAATGGACTGTGTGATTTGCCGATTTGATACTGATAATGACCAGCTTACTTTTTCAGCTGCCAACAATTCTGTTTGGATTGTCCGAGATAATAAAATCTTCAAATATAAAGGTGATAAAATGCCAATCGGCAAATACGTATCTGACGATAAGAACTTTACTGAGCAAACTATAAACCTCCAAAAAGGTGACTTAATTTATACGTTTACCGATGGAATTGTGGATCAATTCGGAGGTGAAAAAGATAAAAAGTTTAAGCCAAAAAGACTTGCAGAATTACTGTTGGAAGTTCATCAATTACCAATGGACGAACAACAGCTCATCATAATGCGTTCATTGGAAGAATGGATTGGCAACAAGGAACAAACGGACGACATGTTATTAATTGCTGTTAAGTATTAAGAAGCCCTAGCAGCAAATGGCTTTAGCCATTGCGACACTGATTACCTTCTTCTAATAGTCTCTTCAGTAAACGAAGTTATTTCAGTGGTTTTAGAACGACCATTCACTTGATAGTAAAGCACGATTTTATTCACCTCACCCTTGCAAGCTCCCTCTACTACCGCATTACTTTCTTTTACTGAAGCCTCAACTATGTACTTACCAAACGTTTTCACTTCCATTACAACGTTGCTGGTTTTAGTGTCTCTAATACAATGAGTTGCTTTTCGACATTGGTTTCCTGTTTCAAAAACAAGTACACTGTCCACTTTCAATGTGCTTACTGAAGTCAATTCCACCTCCACCAAATACTTACTATAAGGCTTCACTCCTTCCCTCCCAGGAATCATGTTTTGTTTTTTTGCTGATAATATTTGTAGTGAGCTATCGCATGCAAATAAGGTTAACAATAATAAAATACTACAAATTCGTTTCACTTTATTTTACAATTAATTTTTTACTGATGCTGTTTCCACCGTTTGAAACCATCACAAAATATAGTCCTTGAGAATAGTCACTCAAATTAACATTCACTTGAGAACTTGATGTACTAAAGTTTTTTACCACTCCGCCTACAGCATTAAATATCACTACTTCACTTGCACCATCAAGGTTACTCAAGTTAATGGTAAATTGCTTGTCCTCCGTTGGGTTGGGCAACAATGTCACAGCTTGGGTTGGTAATACATTTCTGTTTCCAACAGTTAAAGTGCTGATATCTGTCTCCCATATGCCTCTGCCAAAAGTGGCAGCCTTCAATTTTTCAGCACCATAATGAATTTCAATATCAGTTACAATTACGTTAGGTAATCCAGTCCCTAACAACGACCAATCTCCCATCGAGTTAGTTCTGTAATACACACCCAAATCAGTTGCTAAAAACAATTCCCCATCAGTGGAGCTTGTATTGTATATGATTTTATGAGTTGGAATATTTGGCAACCCACCTGTAATGTTAGTCCAATTTACACCACTATCTGTTGACTTATACACTTTTCCTGCAGCGTATCCCGAATAGGCGATATAAACCTCAGCAGGGTCTGTTGGGTGCACCTCAATACTTTTAACACTTCCTGTTTGCGGTAAAGTAATAGCGGTCCAATTTCCACCACCATCAGTTGTTACTTTAACAGTTTTATTTTCACCAGCTACGTATATCACATCAGCATTTGATGGTGAAATTGAAATGAATTCGATAGTTCCAACTCCAGAATTTAAGTTGGTCCAGTTATCCCCTCTGTCGGTTGATTTATGAATATCATCAAATCCTCCAAAAATTGTGGTTGGAACAGTAGGGTGAATTTCAAGCTCCCACACAAACGGCGCACCGTCAGGAGTAGTAAGCGCATCACTATTTGCAAATCCATCTATCGTTCTGTTTGTCCCACCACTTTGACTGCACGTCCATGCAATATCAGAATTTGAATAATCCCAAAGACCTTCTACACCATCACTTCCTGGATTTTGTCCTGTGAACGTTGAACCATTATAAACAGCAATATCATTATCCTGCGCTCCCATTATTAACAAGTTCGTATTTTGAGGAGTTCCTGAAACATTGTAGTATTGAGTAATAGCTAATCCCGATGATAGATCTGCCCATTTAGTGTCTAAGGCAGCATCTCCTTTAAAGATTCCTCCGTCGTTTACAGAAAATGCAGTACTTGTTCCAGGAACAAATAGCATATCATGGTGATCAGAGTGCACATAAAAATAAGGCGAACCTTGTTGCCAGTAACCGTCTAAGTATTTTTCCCATGTCGCACCTCCATCTTTAGATCTACGGCCTTCCATTCCTCCTGTTAAAACCAAATCTTCATCCAATGGAGAAATTGCAATAGCCATGTTGTACCCACTTTGAGAACTGTACCCAGAAATAGTAGAAACAGTAGACCATGTAGTTCCGTCATTGATGGATTTTTTAATTATTCCTTGATCATCTAATGATAGAATTAAATTAGGATTATCTGCTGTCAAAGCAATATCAACACGAGTTAAAGACACTTCCGAATGATTAGTCCACGTCACACCATTATCCAATGAAAGATAAAAATACCCCCACCCTGAAGTGGCATATAAAGTAGTGCTACTCCCTACTTTATACATAATGTCGTTAAACCTCGATCCTGGTTCGCTACTCACGTCGGTCCAAGTTGCACCAGCATCAGCACTTCTTTTAATGCTGTTTTTTGTAGTGGCAAAAATTACATCCGTATTATTAGGGTCAATTAACAATTTTGCAATAATGTCGTTTTCATCTAAAGTAAATGCTAGTCCTGTAGTCGACCATGAATTCCCTCCATTGGTTGATTTCAAAACGCCCACCGACCTAGTATGCACACCATCAGCATCACCCGTTGCCATATAAACTACGTCAGTATTTGTTGGATCTATCACAATGTGAGAAACACCCATGTTTGCTAACGCATCACCTTGTGCAGTCCAATTACTCCCTCCATCGGTAGTTTTCCAGACACCTCCTGAAGCAGCACCAATATACATGGTATTGACATCCGTTCCATTAAAAGCAACTGTGTTGACCCTACCCATTCCTGCGTAAAAATCAACCGATGCTATTGGTGGTGCAACAGGACCTACTAGTTTCCAAGCTGTCGTTCTAGTTCTTTTATTTGAATCTGTTCCTCGTTTTGTTTTTCTTCTTTCAGTATCAGTATGTGCCTCTGAAACAAACGAACCATCAACCATGATTCTATCCTTCCAAAATGCTGCCCAACGCTCAAATTGCTTAATCTTCTTTTTACTAGCCCTGTCTGTATTATTTTTTATTGTTTCCAAATAAGCTCTTTCCTTTTCAATAATTTCAAAATAATTGCTATTAGGATCCAATGGTGCATTTCGCCAATTTTGCTCTTGTGCATTCCCGACTAAAGTCGTCAATAATAATCCCGACAGTATGGATAGTAAATGTTTTTTCATTTTGATATTGTTTAGAATAGTTAAAATTAACAGGTTTAAATATAGTTAAAATAGTTTAAGAAATTAAACCCATTTTTGATTTGGAGCAATAATAAAATTGTTTCCTAATTTCAAGGACTACCTTGCTGACATTTACGAATTGGAACCACTCCCTTTTTGTAACTACAAGTCTTTCCAACATTATTACCCACAAAAAAACCACTTCCTTTCGAAAGTGGTTTCTTGAACTAATTCTAACACCTAACTTAACTTTGACTACTTCATTAACGTAACTTAATTGAAAAGGTTACAGAATAATTCATCTTTTTAAAAATACTATTTTCAGAACACCTCTTTTGTAAAGGTGTTCTTTGTTAAGAATACTGCTTCTATTACATTTACTTGACACCATCTATGTAAATATCATTATGCGTTACTGTCAAATTTGGTTACTGTTTTTTTTTCTTAGCTCTTCCATGGTTACCGGACAAGTCAATGATTCAACTAAAACAGCAAGTCAAATAAATTCAGCAGCTTTAATTGGAGTAAGCGGTGTTAGCATTGCCCTTTACGGCGGAACGATGTTAGGACTGAGTACAGTTTGGTACAAGGACTATGATCAAGTTGGATTTCACTTTACTAATGACAACTTGCACTGGCTACAAATCGATAAGTTTGGTCATGCGTATAGTTCTTACGTTTTTTCCAAGTTGGGAATGGAAGCTTTAAAACGAACAGGTCTCGGAAATAAAAAATCTGCAATAATGGGCGGGATTTACGGCTTTACGTTTTTAACTACCATTGAAATAATTGATGCACATTATAGTATTTGGGGGTTTTCCTCTGGCGATGCCATTGCAAATGCTCTTGGGCCTGCACTTCTTGTAGGGCAACAATTACTTTTAAATGACCAATATATTTCCTACAAGTACTCCTATCGCCCCTCCGAATTTGTTGATTTGCGCCCAAATATTTTTGGTGGAAATGCATTCAACCAAGTAGTAACAGATTATAATGGCCAAACTTATTGGTTGTCCCTCAGCTTAGGCTCTGTCATTCCAAAAAAGAAACACTTACCCAAATGGCTTTGTGTTTCCGCTGGTTACGGAGCTTATGGACTATTGTCTGCAAAGGAAAATCCAACATTTGACAACCTAGGAAACCCTTACCCAGTCTTTGACCGGACACGCAGCTACTACTTATCGCTAGACATTGATTTTGACAAAATAAAAACAAAAAACAAAGTCTTAAAAACAGTATTTTCATTTTTAAATTTAGTCAAAGTACCATTTCCAACCTTTGAAATTAACGGCGACGGAAAAGCTACATTTCACCCATTATATCTTTAACCTTAGATTATATCTCTTTTAACAAAAATAACGCATCTCTGCAGGACTTTTTTACAAATGTTAGTTTGGTTATTTTACTTTAATACAACCGTCCTCATCATGAAATCAATACAAGACTTAAATTATATTGATTCCCCGCTGTTCTACCTAAAAAGTGTTTTATTAAAAAATGCGACCAAAACTCTCTTGTACTTTCGCCGGTGAAGGGGCAGTACCTGCCCTCCAACGGCATGTAATCGTAACTTGCCTGAATGCGGTACTTCTTGATTTAGCGCAACGTAATCTAGAACTACAAAACACAGCCCCTACAACGTAGGTTATCCAGTATAATGGAATCTTTAGGTAGAATAGCGGGGAATCAATAAATATATCCTCTGATTACATATCCGACACCGCGTCCTACAAAATCGCAGTCTATTATTACGTACTGGAGAATATTGATACGGAAAATTGCGGTTGGGCGGAGATTGCGAATACTATGGGCCAGATTACACGGTAATAAAAACGTGTGCTATTGACTCCTTTGATATTGGACAGGGGGTGTCTGAATTCTCTGTAGGTTTTGATGTGAATCATCCTTGCATAGAACCTTTGGAAAACGAAAATCAGCATGAAGGTTTTCATCTTGAACTATATCACGAAAATGATTTAAATCACGGATTTAGTAACAGCTATTACGAAACAGAATACCCTTACGAGACCAATAAGTCAGAAGGTTTTGGACCGACAGTTCTCCAGATATACTGCATGAGCCCAGCTCCTTATTGAAATGATATTTCTTCCCCATTTCCATCATGAGTTAACGTATAACTCATCCAGTCCAATAGTGGTCGAAAAGCCTTAAAACTTTCGTTTACTTTATTTACAAAATCAGGCCTGAGCAGTTCCTTTTCAGTGAAATCTTGACGTATTAAAAATTGCTTGTGACGCAGCAAATCTCCGGATGGGGAATCTTTATCGTACCCTCTAGGTACATTTTTTAATTGTGCACCATGTAAACCCAAAACACCAAAATGTTGCTTAAACGTTTTGGTGTTAATGATTTCCCTAAAACCTTTTTCATCCGCGATAATAGCCTCCCTAATTAACTTCAACTCTGCCGCTGTCGAATCCCAAATACCACCATCTACAAATGCACCTCCTTTTTGAACATGAAGGTAATAGCCCCCATGTAACTGCACAGTTCCACGTTTAAAATACACACCCCAATAGTTTTTGTAAGGAGATTTATCTTTTGAGAACCTGACATCCCTGTAAATTCTCATCAACGCCTTTTTCCCGGAAACTGTTTCAATGTCGTCGTGCTGATGAATCAAATGTAATAGCTCGTCAGCAAAGCTAATCATGTCCTTTTGTTGTTCAAGGTACACTCCCTTGTTTTCAGTAAACCAACTCCTGTTGTTGTTGGTTTCCAACTGATCTAAAAAACTCAAATTAGACTTTGTAATCATCTGCTCACTTGCTAATTGATTAGCTACTCAACGAATTACTTTACCACAAATACTTTTTTTCTTGTACCATCATTAAATTCAAGAATAATCACTTCTCCTTTTGTATTTGGGTCCACTTGCATTCCCAACAAATTGAAAGCCCTAATAATTTGTTTTGGTTGAGGCTCAACAGTAACATTTAATCTTGTTACTATACTACACTCTCTATACAAGGTAGAATCCGAACTTGGCAAAGGATTCATTGCAGCAATTCCAATGTTAGCTGTATCATTTACACAAACATAAAAAGTACTGTCTGTTGTTGCTACGTTTAAATGACTTAAAATATGCGGATGCCTGAGGTCTAACATTTTTAACAAATTGGTGTTACAATTTAAATAGGTAAGTTTTGTTAACATCGAAATATCTAAAGTAGTTAGCGAATTGTGGTTACATTCCAAACGTTCTAAGGATGTGTTTGTCGAAAAATCCAAGGAAGGCAAGTCATGTCCTGCACAATATAAACTCTTAAGGTTAACACAACCTGTTAGGTCTAGCTCTGTTATTTTAGAAGAATACCAAGAAACATTAAGTTCTTCGAGAGCAGGACAGTTTATGAATCGGACTTTTTTTATACTATTTGCGTAAGTATTCCAACTCACTGGGAACGAGCTAAAAACCTTACAGTCTTCTACGGAAATTTCAGCTAAACTTACACCATCTATTTTTGTAAAAACGTCACAATTTTTAACGGTTACCTTTGGAACAGCCGCCAAAATTTGAATTAGTGAATCACATTGTTCTACGTATAAACTTTTAAGGCCGCTAATGTCTAAAGATTGTAAGGTCGGATGACTCACAAACGTTAAAGAATCAATGTTACTTACCCCAAGCTTTAATGTTTTCAATTTTAAATACTGATGTAAAAAGCTTAGCGAACTGTCTTGAATTGCACCTACATTAATGTGTGCAACATTAGGAGCGTACTTAATAAGTCGTTCAAGGTTATCGATACTTGACACTCCAATCATCAAGTCAACCAACAAAGAATCGTTGTCGACATTCAAGTATGTTAAACTAGAAGTAGATAAATTAATACTGGTTAAATTGACACAATTTTTCAAATTCATTGAACTCATGTTGTACCAAGCTAAAGCAACTCCTTTGACAGCACTGTTGTTCGAAAAATCAAGATTGGAAACTGACGCGAAACTACTCCATAATAAACTTGATGATGGAAAGTTAAAATCTGAGTGCGCAATAAGCGTATCCAATTTAATTGACCATGCTCCTATTTTTGTTAATTGACCTAAACCTGTTACATCCAAAACTTTAATTAAGGTACTATCAAAATACAATTGTGTTAACTTTTTTGAGGCTGATAAATCAACAGCGGGAATTGGATTACTATTAAAAGACAAAATAGTAAGCTCTGGAGCATCTATGGAAACTAATGCGCTAATTTCGTTTTCATTAGCCATTAATGTCTTTAATCCCGGAGCATTGATTGTTGGTAAAGTTGTTATTGCATTAACGGAACAATAAAGCTCTGTTAACCTTGAGAAAACAGAATCATTTATGGATACAATTTTGTTATTAGACACATCCAGCACTTTCAAATTAGCAAAGTGAATTAAATCGTCAAGGGAAACAATATCCGAAGAATCAATATCTAGGGTATCTACTGCTAAAGCTTCTGATAAAGAAATATCATTATCATCATTCGTGTCAACACCTACTGATTTTAAGCGAGCGAAAAGGCTGGCGTCTGAAAAAGAAATAATTTGGGACTTAGCGGATATCGTGGTTAACAGAATTGCTAACAATAAAAACTTTTTCATTTAAACTGATTTTAAAATTTAATACAAATTTACTCTTTATTTTCTTTAGCCTGTTTCAAATAGATTTCAATTGACGATAAATCATTTTAGGATACCTTAATGGCAATACGCTAAATTATTTCATCACCACAGCTTTTAAAACCTGACTTGAAGTTGCTGTTTGAACGTGAACAAAGTATACTCCGCGCTTTTCAATTTGAATTTGAATCGCCTTTTGACCATTTGAAGGGTTGATTGTTTGCATTAACTTTCCTGATTGACTAATTATTGAAATTTGTTTAATTACACGTTCTGAACTAATCGTGAATAATCCTGAGGAAGGGTTAGGATACAACTGCAAAGAATTAATTGAATGGTCAGTAATGGTTGTTAAAACATTACAATTTCCGTTGAATTTGGTTTGCAAATCAATGTCATTCCAATTAGTAGCACTGTACAAAGAATCGTCAACTTGAACACAGCTTAAGTTTGGATTTTCATCTATTGTGAATGAAGTAATTATTGAATTTGTTCCATTTTTAACATTCAAAGAAGTCAAGGAGTTTGCTCTACAATTAACACGTTTAAGTAGTGTGTGTTTTGAAAAATCCAAAATTTCAATTTTATTATTCTCGCAATTGAAGTCGTTTAATTGTAAGTTCTTCGAAATGTCAATTTCACTCACCATGATGGATGGAAAATTCAGATTTCTCAGTAATACATTATTTTCGACATTGATTTCCGAAATTGAATTCTGACCTAGAAAAAAGTACAATAATTTTACGTTATTAGTTACATCAATAGCAGTTAAATTATTCCCTTCACAATTTAAGGTGTATAAAGCGGTGTTTTTAGAAACATCAATATTACTCAGCTGATTGTTGGCACATGTTATTGTTTTTAAGTTTAAACAGGCTGATAAATCAATGTTACTAATAGAATTATTATGAGCTTGGATATACATTATTGCTGAATTACTGGAGATATTTAAAGAACTAATAGAATTATCGCCAAAATACAACTCTTCTAGAATACTGTTTTTAGATACATCTAAAGAAGTTAATTTGTTGTGGGAACACATTAGGAACTTTAAACTCGTACAAGAAGAAATATCAAGCGCGGCTATATCATTGAATTGACATTTTAAAACTGTGAGTGCCGTAAAATATTCTATCCCGGTTAGATCTTTAATCCCTTTGAGGGCACAATTAATTTCGCCTGGAAATGTGTTGGCTTCTGAAATTTGAATTTCAGTGTCACCATTTGTGTTAATTTCAGAATTATCAATTAAGTATTTTTTAAATATTGCATCAGGAATATTTACTACTGGCTCATTCAAAGCAGCACAACTTGTCTCGGACCAAAAAGCAGTAGCGTCTTTTCTCCAGTAGGCTACATTGGTTTCAATGTAGGATGAATCGTCTACCTCGACACAACTTAAATTTGCGTTACTGTTTACTGTCATCACAGTCAGCACAGTATTCATTCCATTTTTAATATTAAAGTAAACCAACTCATTTTGATCAAATTCAACCTTAGTCAAATTCACATGGGTTGAGAGGTTAACTGAGTCAATTTTATTGACCGAAAATTTCAATTCTTTCAAATTTGGATTGGTTGAAAAATCAATTTCCATGAGCTCGTTTCCAAATAGGTTAATGATTTCCAGTGATGGATTGTTGGACAAATCAATGGCCCCAATAGAATTTATTTGCCCGTAAAGGCTCTTAATTTTTGTATTTTTAGATACATCAAGAGCTGTTAGGGTATTCCAATTACAATCTAAAAAATCTAAATTGACGTTCATACTCACATCAAGGCTCGTCAATTGATTGCTATTGCATTTAAGCCACTTAAGGTTCACATTTTTTGAAACATCAATTGAACCTAAAGCATTTTGTCCGGTCCATAAGGTTTCTAGCGCAAGGTTCTTCGAAACATCAAGTGAGGTCAGGGAGTTATCAAAAAATGATAAAGCAATCAACTTGGTGTTTTTGGAAACACCTAAAGAGGTAAGGTTGTTTTGGTGACATAGTAATTCCGTCAAATTAATAAATGCCGCAATCCCTGTTAAATCATTGATATTTTTATTTCCACAATTAATTTTCCCTGTGAAGGCCTCCGCCTCACTTACTTGAATTTCAGCATCTAAATTCGTGTTAATGCTAGCTTCTCCCACCAAATATTGTTTAAAAGCAGTATCTGGAATATACACCACTGGATCTATTAAAGGAACACAAACAGCAGTACTCCAGCTCGAACCAGCATCCTTTAACCAACTTCCTCCATTGTTTACAGCATTTAAATCGTCAATACGAATACAATTTAAACTTGGATTGTTAGTCACATCAAAATGAGTAACATTCTGGTTATTGCCATTATTGAACTTAAGCCCCTTTAGCTGTGAATTTGAAGCTTCAAATGAAATTAACTTACCGTTTGCACTCACATCAACTGAATCCAGGCTGTTGTTCGAACAAGTTAGTACTTTTAAATTGCTCAAATTCGAGACATCAAGCTGAGAGTATATACAAGAATCAGCCTGTACAGTTTCCAGTTTCAGATTGTTTGAAAAACTTACACTGTAAATCGCATTCCTACTACAATCAAGAGTCACTAGATCAGGATTATTCGACACATTAAAATGTGATAATTGATTACTTGAACAAGTGAGTTTCGTCAATTTTGGAAGTTGGCCTAAGTCGAGTGAGGTTAACGAATTGCTGTCGCACAATAATTCAGTAACATTTTCAAAATATCCAATTCCAGTCAAATCATTTATGCCCAAGTTTCTACATGAAATAGTCCCTGAAAATGCCTTTGCTTCCGAAAGCTGAATTTCTCCATCGCCATTAGTGTTAATTGCCGCATTACCTACCAAATTAGCTTTAAATGATGCATCAGGAATGTAAATATTGATGAGTTCAGTGCTCACTTGACGATACCCAATAGCAACTAATGCTTTCATTCTGTACGACACCGGAAGTTGGCTTACCGAAGCTGTCACATTCACTTTGCTTTTGCAATCGCTATATAAATAGGAATTCAAAGGCAGCGCGCCAAAATTTGTGGCACAAGCAGTACAAAAATCCTCTTCTATTTGAAAAGTTGCACTTGGATTAGAATAAAGCGCGTACACATTATTGGTAGAGTAACTTTGGTACACTCCAGCCTTATAAAAACTTTTGAGTGAATTCCAATCCAAGCCATACGTGCCGTCTGTTTGGTTGTAGTTTACTGAAACATTCAAAGCTCCAGAGTAATTAAAAGAATTGCAATCTGTACAAACCACGATTTCACCGCTTCCAAAACTATAGGATCCCACCCCAACTTCAGCAGTATGGTTAATGCTCCCAAAACAACCTGGATTGTTCACCTGTTCACAAGGCATGTCATAACTAATTGAGTTAGGGTATGTGAACAAATGAGCTTTTTGTCCCCCAATCAATGATGAAATCTTTATGGAATCGTACGAAGTTGTATCCGAATAGGATGCATTAATTCCAAGACCCATAATTCCACAAAAGCCATTGGGTAAAGAAAATTCTATCGATTTAGTGCTCACCGAAGCGGTATGGTGATCAGTGACCACCGTGGCGGGGTAAGTACCCGTATTAGTAAATATGGAAGTATTGACACCATTGTCACCTGTTTCAATCCACACTGTGTCTTTAACAAGCACAGTCTCACTTTTAGCATAAAAAAAAGAGAAAATGCATAATAACGATATTACAATTTTGTTCATAGTTTCCTCTTTTTAGATATACATAATCAATAGCGTCCTAAACGTTTCAAAAAAATAAAAAAACAGAGAGTAAATCTTGTATCTCAAATTAACTTTGAGTTGTACAACAAAAACGACCTATCTGACAAGCAATATTACCCTGTTTAGTCAAATAATCCAAAACCTAAACCGATTCTCTTTCAATAAAAAAGTATCCAAACATCAAACAGACAAGCACTCGATGGGTTTTAACTCTTGGTCTCACTTGATTTCGACGTTGTTTTGTCAATTTAAAAAAAGTCAATCTGTTCGAGACATTAGTAACGGCTTACAAAGTGCAACAGGAAATTTAAATCATTTAGGGCTAAGCAAATCACCTGCTAAATCAAAAGTTAGT